>DPLR01000548.1:0-2340 GCA_003541895.1 Cytophagales bacterium
CATTCTGTTCCCTCTAATTATTTACGTTTAACCTGTCCACCTCTTATGTTTTGCTAAATACACAATATTTCTAATTAATCGTCCAATCTGTTGTTAGTATCATTTGAAGCGGAGTTCGCTTAGACGTGTAGAATAAATTTTGTGCGCAACAAAGCGTTGCGAAAAATTGGTCCATAACGCTCCAAGCTCTTAGCGTGTAAGCCAAAAGAACTCTTTTATTTAGCGCAAAATTCATCGACTGACTTTTTCTCTTTTAACATCAGTTCTATATGGTCAGGTCCGTGAGGTATTTTCACTGCAACTTTCAAAAACAAGAAAGAGAATAACTCTTTATGAGAAATTGGAGGGTTCTGTTGCCTTAAAAAATAGGAAAGAAAATTTAGATCTCAAAGAGACGTCTGAAGATTATTAGAAGTAATCTTCCATTTTGCGGTTTTTTGTTGAGTCGTGTCTGTATGGCGCCTCCCAGAACTTGTACTCGAATTCCAGTGCTCTTCTAAACGTATCCTTAATTCTTGTTCTGGTTTCATCGGTTGATGTTTGAGCTGTAAAATTGATTAGGTCGATACATGCTTTCACATATGCATGGTGCCACGTTGACCTTGCATAGTCTCCATAGATTATTGCTTGTTCTTTTTCAACGCCATAGAATTCCCTTAATCCTTTAGCTATTCTGTATGGACAGTCACATCCTCCAATTTCTCTTATGCCGTAAGTAAGTGCACAGGGTAAATAGCAAGCTGCAATTTCTCCTGGGGTGCCTATTGAAGAGATTTTAAACTGAAAATCTATGTAAGCTAGAGAATTTGGAAGAACAAGGCTTGGATCAAGTACGACTGCATCCAATTCTTTTTGTGTTATCCCGAAGGCTTTGATAATGTTAACAAACGCGGTATATTCTACAGTTGATTCGCTTACCATTATTTGGAAGATTTGTCCAATCCATGAATCGGCAGCCGTTGCACTTGCTATAGCATGATTTCTGAATGCATTGTTAAAATAGATTAGATTCTGGATGGCGTAGGTTCTGTATTTTTCTTTTGGCAAAGTTCCTTTTTCTATTTCTACGAGAAATGGGTGTGTGTCAATTCTTTGAAACATCCAGTCGAGTTCTTTTCTCATCTTAGACCAGAAGGTTTTCTCTTCTTTCCATTCTGTAACAATTTCTTCTCTAAGATCTAGCATTCTCTTTTCAATTTGAAATCTTACAGGCAACATATTGCAGATCCTTGTCCCATTGTCGGTTTTGTACATTAATAGCATAAAAGGTCTTCGTAAGGTGACACATTTGATCAGATATTGATTCAAATCTTGCTAAAAATCAATGATTGTACGGTTTCTATGAGTTGTAGTGGAATATTTTCTCACGATATTTTGAAGAGTTTCTTAGCATTCAAACAGAAAATATTCTCTTTATTTTCTTCTTCAATAGTTGACTCTAAAAACTCTCTTGATTTTTTCAGATTTGCAAATGGATCATCAGTTCCAAACATTAATTTATCTTTACCCGAAAAAGCAAAGCAACAATCAAAAGCAGGCTTGTAGAAAGCCTGAGCAGTGTCAAAATACACAAGTTTAAGATATTCGCTAGGTAGCTTTGATATTTTTTTTCTCGATTCTTCATTAATGCCAAACTGATGGTCAATTCTGCCAAGAAGATAAGGAATAGTACTTCCACAATGAGGCAAAATTATTTTAAGTTTCTTATTCTTCTCAAGTATACCACCCAGAACAATCTCCATTATTGCTAAAGTTGTATCGAACAGATACCCTACTGTTCCAACCAAACCGTATCGTTTCATTGCATTGTAACTCAAAGGTTTGGTTGGGTGAAGAAGTATGGGTATGTCCAACTGTTCTACTTTCTCATAGAATGGCAAAAAACACGCATCGTCAAGTGATTTTCCTGCCACGTTTGAGAATACTTCCACCCCTCTAAGATCCAGATCCTTCACAGCTCTTTCAAGCTCATCAACAGCTTCTCCAACACTCTGCAAAGGAAGCGTTGCCAAACCCAAAAAATCATGGGGATATTTACTCACGATTTCCGAAATTTCATCATTTGTTTTCCTGGCCAAACTCAAGCCGTTTTCACCATCAAAAAAATCGACACCCGGCATCGCAATACTCAGAATTTGCATATCTATTCCAGCGTTTTTCATAGCGGCTAATTTCACATTGGTGGAAAACATACGTTCGTCAACAGAATATTTGAGGTCGCGTGCATACCGCAAAAAATCCTGATTTAAACTCCGCTGGATTTTGGGGATTTTTCTATTTTTTACAAGAAAATCTCTAAGGGAAGGGGGAATTATGTGACTATGAATATCTATAGCGTTT
>DPLR01000548.1:2657-3034 GCA_003541895.1 Cytophagales bacterium
CTCTTCTTGGACGCGCATTTAACTTTTTTGCAGAAACCCTAGTTTGAGCTAAGGTAGCTTATCTGCAGGCTTAAAATGGTTAGGCTTCGAGTAAAAAATATTTAGTGTCATCTTGGAACGCACAAATAGGGAGACTTCATTATCAATTTCAAGGAGCAGAGTGAGAACTAGCACAATATTCAATTCATTCGATTCATTGAAGATACGATTGGTTAATTGCTTATTACTTGGGTTATACGTGACTCTTTTAGGACTTTGTCAATTCGCTTAAAAGCAAATATTAGCGCGTTATTTATGATGACATTTGGGTCCACGTCAAGTTCTTGGGCAACAGCTTTAAGTTTTGAGTAGAAGCTTTGCTCAATCATCAAATTGGC
>DPLR01000095.1 GCA_003541895.1 Cytophagales bacterium
CTTCTTAATTCCACTTCGTATTATTTCAGGAACGTAGGTTGAAAGTTTCATTTCAAATCCGTGATCGCCAATTTTCCAGGCCATGTCATCGGCTCCGTTGGTGGCTAAATCGCAATGAAAATTTAAAGGACACAGATTCAGGCCCTGGCGCGGAGTTGCTTCCACAAGAAGCGCAGCGCTTCCATCAGCAAACAAAGCATTCGCCAATAAATTGTCATCTGAATTTTCTTTTTGAAAATGAATGCTGCATAACTCGGTGCAGACTACTATCACTTTCGCATTTGAATCAGCGGCACAAAAAGCATCGGCTAATTTCATCGCGTTGAAAGCAGCATAACAACCCATGAAATTGATACACGTTCGATGAATAGAATTATTCAAACCAAGATTCTTCACCAGGTCAATGTCGAGGCCAGGCGCGTACATTCCAGTACAACTGACTACAACCAAATGTGTAATTTCTTCTCGACTCAGCGATGGAAATTTATTCAGGCACTGATTGATTGAATTGACACTTAGCCTCACCGCATGCTCTCTGTAAAGAGTAAGTCGCTGACTTGTAGTTGGAAATGGTTCTAATAAATTATTGTCAGGAAAAAATTGGAAGCCATCAATTTTACCATAATCGGCCAGAACGGAATAACGAGTTTCGATCCCGGTAGCACGATAAAGCGCATGAAGTTTTCGTGCATTTTCAGAATCAAGCTTCATCGCCTTCACCATAAAATTGCCAATGGTTTGTTGCGCGAATTGATGCTCAGGATTTGAGATACCTATGTGAGTGATATAACTCATTACCCAATTATAGCTTAAAAAAAGTTACCTTGTCTAAATTAGTTTACGGTATGAGATCGACCTTACTACACTTGCGTTTTCCGTTTTCATTTTTTCTTTTGCCGGTATATTTATTTGCGCTTGGCATATCACCCAATTTTACTGAAAGCCGTTTACTATGGTCGTTCGTAATTATTCACTTATTGCTTTACCCGGCAAGCAATGGATACAACAGTTATTTTGATAAAGACGAACAGAGTATTGGTGGACTGAAGAATCCACCGTCTGTGAATAAAAGTCTGTATTACGTTTCTGTTTGGATGGACATCGCGGCAGTTGTATTAGCTTTTTTAAAAATCAGTTTACTTTTTTCAATGATGCTTTTGGTTTATGGCCTGGTGTCAAAAGCTTATAGCAATCCGATGATTCGTTTAAAGAAATATCCGATTGTCGGCTGGCTCACGGTAGGAATTTTTCAAGGCTTCTTTACTTTTTTGATGAGCTATGTTGGCATTAACGATTTTGAAATTGAAAATCTGTTGCGGGCAAAAGTCTTGATCCCTGCAGCTCTCACTTCAGTGATGTTACTCGGAAATTATCCCATGACTCAAGTCTATCAGCATGAAGAAGATGCAAAACATGGCGACAAAACTATGAGCATGCTGCTGGGAATCAGAGGCACTTTTATTTTTACCCAAATTGTTTTTGCACTGGCCACGATTGGCTTTGTACTTTATTTCAATTCCTTTTTTTCGACCGAATACAGTGTTGCATTTCTTTTGGCAATGATTGCTCCAGTAGTATTTTTTATGTTTTGGTTTTTAAAAGTATGGCGTGATTCAGCGCAAGCCAATTTTACCTACACCATGTGGCTCAACTTTATTTCTGCGCTAAGCTTGAACGGATTTTTTATTTACTTTTTTTTCGCAAATAGCCACGTTGGCCAGTACTTGTAATCATTCCCAAACTACAACGCCTTCCATAGCATACCACTGCGGATATTTTGGTAAATGAATTTTTTCTATTTCGTTACGCTTGGTTTTCAATGTGGGTGTCATCAAGCCGTTGGCAATGGTCCATTCATCTTTCATGATCACCGCCTTCTTTAGCTTCTCATAATCTTCAACCGTGTTGTTTACTTCTATAATTGTCGATGAAAGGGATTTAATCAGTTGTTCTCTCGATTTTAATTTCCCGCTTTCAGATAAATTGATCAGTGCAATGGGCTGTGGAATGCCCACCCCTACCACACACACATGGCCGATGTCGGTGTTCTTCGATAGTCTTAACTCCATTGGTGATGGCGAAACGTATTTTCCCTTATCGGTTTTGAATTGATCTTTTACGCGGCCTGTGATGGTGACAAATCCATCTTTATCCATTGACCCAAGATCGCCCGTTTTTAGAAATCCATCTGCGGTAAATGCCTCGGCCGTCATGGTGGGCTCTTTGTAATAGCCCATCATCAATGATTCGTGCCGAGTAAGTATTTCGCCTTCTTCAGAAAATTTAGCTTGCACTGATGGCATCACTTTTCCAACGGTGCCATAACGCACTTCTTCCTGGTTGCCATGCGAGAGAGCACAATTTTCTGTCATGCCATAGATCTCATGAATTTTTATTCCGAGCTCGTTGAGCCATTTTAAAAGAGCAACCGGCATGGGCGCAGCACCCGAAGCATTTATCAGCGACTGCGAGAGCCCCAGTTTCTTTACAATTTTCTTTTTGACGATCTTATTCAAGAATGGAATTTTGAAAAGCCGATCTAACTTTTGCTGAGGCATTTTCTCCAGAATCTTTTCCTGAAAGCGCGACCAAATTCGGGGCACACCAAAAAATAAATTCGGTTGAACAGAACCTAAGTCACGGGCAAAAGTTTCAAGCGATTCAACAAAAGAAATACTGGCACCGGTAGCACATCCAAGCACTTCGGTGAGATGGCGCTCGGCAATGTGGCACAGCGGCAGGAAG
>DPLR01000166.1 GCA_003541895.1 Cytophagales bacterium
CATTGTAAATCTCTAATTTTTCTTCTTTGGTTTTCATTGTTGACCTCGGGGTGAGAGATTACGCTCTTAGCCAAGTGTCCGCCAAACCGGGGCAAGATTAAACCATGGTGGGTCGGTTTTGCATGATTATTTGCATACTACACCTCAAGAAAGCGCCAGAAAGTCCGTAAATTCCGTTTGTTTCGAGCTCGCTAACATTCTTGTTAACTCAATGGCAGGAACCGGTTTGCTTAACAAATAACCCTGTATTTCATCACAGTCATATTCGGTCAGCGCGTCCAATTGATTTTGTTCTTCAACGCCCTCTGCGACCACTTTCAAATTCATTGAATGTGCCATAGTGATCAAGGTCTTGACTATTTGTTTGTCATTGTCGTCAATGCAAATGTCTTTAATAAACGCCCGATCGATCTTTATCGTGCTTACAGGTAAAGTTTTTAGATAGCTCAACGACGAATAGCCGGTTCCGAAATCATCGATTGCTATCGAAATGCCACGGCTGTTCAGACGCTTCAATGCTTCTAAAGCGGGTTGAAAATTATTCATCAAAGTCGTTTCTGTGACTTCAAGCTCTAATTGTCGCGGTGGAATTTCTGCGGCGACTAAATGTTCAAAAAGCTTGCTCACAATATCGTCTTGCCTTAGCTGCAAAACCGATAAATTTACAGCAACTTTAAAGTCTGTTATTCCTGAAAGAGACCATTCTTTTAACTGAAAGCAGGCTGTTTTAATGACCCAATCGCCGATTGCAATGATCAATCCTCTTTCTTCCGCGAACTCAATAAACTCAAAAGGAGACAATAAACCTCTGCTTGGATGCTTCCAGCGAATCAATGCCTCTGCCCCTACGATCTTCTTGGACTTGACATCCATTTTCGGTTGGTAGTGAAGCTCCCATTGTTCGTTGGCGATGGCCAAACGAAGTTCTTTATCCAGCCTCAAATGCTTGATCGAAAGCTCATGCATGTAATGATCAAAAAATTGATAATTCGCTTCCCTATGCGCTTGCTTACTGTATTTTTTTGCAATCATTGCATTGTTCATAAGGTCTTCGACCGTATTTGCATCTGAAGGATACAAGCTTATTCCTGCATGACAAGCCAGAAAAATGCTGTTGCCTTCAATGTCGACGGGTTCTGCCAATGCATCCATCAAACGCTTAACCATCCAAGTCACGGCTTCTTTCGACTTCAGGTCGGTAAGCAATAGGGCGAATTCATCGCCGCCGAATCGCGAGATGGTCAGACGAGATATACCGTCATATTTTCTGAAGTTAGTATTTAAGCGCTCAGAAATTATAACGACTAATTGATCGCCAGCCGCCCGGCCTAACGAACTGTTAATCTGGCTTAATATGCCCATATCGATGACGATAATCGCCGCCAATTGATCATATCGATACCCGCGTTCTATGACTTGAGCAATGCGGTCATAAAATATGGTCGCATTGGGCAGGCCGGTCAATGCATCATAATTTTTCGAATATTCGAGCTCTGCAGAAAACTGAGAAGCGATGCTTTCCAGCTCGTTCACTCTTAATTGCAGCTCAGTCAAACTATCGGGCTTATCCAAATTTTTGTCTTTAGTGTCTGATTTTTGATCGCTGCTATTTTCCACATTAGCTGTTTTTTTATTGCCGAATTCAGTTTCCGGCTGCCATCGTACAACCTTGTTTCGCCCCGTTTCTTTTGCGACATACAAAGCCTCATCGGCATAATTGTTTAATTCGCCATGGCTCTCAGGATTATCTTTGATGCTTGAAACTCCTAAACTCGCGGTAACTCTCGGTCCATTTTCGAAGCGGTTGGCAGATTCATCTTTGATGCGCAAACGGATGCGTTCAGCAACTATTACGGCTTCATCTGCAGTCAGATCAGGCAGCACAATACAAAACTCTTCACCGCCATAGCGTCCGACCAAATCGATTTTTCTGGTATTCGAATGTAAAATTTCCGCCAATAGTTTTATGACAACATCACCGGTCGCATGGCCGTAATTGTCGTTAACCGCTTTAAAATGGTCAATATCAGCCATAATACATGACAGTTCGGTATTGTTTTGCCTGGCAAAATTAAAGGCATTTTCGAACTGCTCGGTAAATGAACGCCTGTTTAGGCAACCCGTCAAAGAATCACGTGTGGCTAGAAAGTGCAGCTCTTTATTTTGCTGTTGTACCTGAGCCTGCGACTCTTCCAGTTGAGTCACCATAGTTTGCAACCGTGTATTTCGCTCTTCCAGTTCTGTGACATCGTCTAACGTGACCAAAACGCCTTCTGTCGTATTATTTGCTCCTATAAGGGGAGATGCTTTGATAACAAACTTCAGCCAGAGTCCTTCAGATGATTTGAGCATGAGTTGAGCGCCGATTGAGTTTTTACCGGTCTCTAAAACATTATGCCAAGGAAAATCATCCTGAGAAAAATCCGTATAGGTGCCTTGCCAGCCCAGTGTGGAAACTTTCTTTCCCAACAAAGATGGTAGCGGTTGTTTGATTTTCTCGATGAATGACTTATTAGCCAGAATAATTTGTTCTTTATGGTCGAGTATAATTAAACTCTCAGAAAGCGTATCAAATGCCGTATTGACTCGTTCAGGAACAACGTTTGTCGGATCCAGAACGCGTAGCGTCCTCAACATAAAAACTAAATACACAAAAAAACCGATTATTAAAACAAAACTTCCCAGTTTGAAAATCGGTTGTTTGAAGAAATCCATTTCGGACTCCCCTTGTAGCGGAACAAACTTCAGCTCTATGTTTCCCCATGTATCGTTACCTTGGATTAAAGGAACCAGCAAATGCGTGGAACTTGATTTCGTTTTGTCATAATCGCCCCATTGTTTTTGATGATCGCCGACTTGAAAAATCAATTGCCCGCTGTGATGGCGAATACCGGCAGAAACGATGTTCTGATTCCGCTTGACTATTAGTCGCAGCATTGTTTGAATTTTTTTTGTATCTTGATCTGGAGCAAAAATTGAAAATTGAATGGCAAGAGATTCACTGATTTGTTTGCGCGAATCCAATAAAAATTTGGATTCATCAGGTGCAAAACCTAACATTTGAGCGGTCAGCAGCAAACAAGCCGTCAGTAATACCAATCCCAGACTTATTCGTATTGATGGGAATAATAAACCAACCGATTTTTTTATTTTATTCATGGAAACTCAGTAACAAATCTAAGTTATCGATAGTCAAGACCAGGATTTTTAATAATTTTGTTCATTTCAAGAAAACTCATCCATCTCAAGTATAGTCAGATTCATTGTTTAAATCGGTGTCACAAAAAGTCTTAAAATAATGGTTCGAAGATCTAAATTTTTCTCTTCACGTTTTATATATGACGAATAATCTGAAACATGACATCGCCTGTTTACCAAGTACAAAGCTAAACAGAAAAATATCAAAATGGGTTAGTCGGCATTGTCTTTAAACGCATTGTCTAATAATTGCCCAGAACCATCTTCATCAGAAACGTCAACCTGATTTTCCGTTTGATTTTTATGGGCCGTTCTCAAGATGGGTAACGGATCGAAACGATTGAACAACGGGACAGTGGATAAGAAACTTGCCAGTAAGGAACCACCCCGTAAAATCCAACTTACAAAGCCGGCTGTTAAAGTCATTGAAGTTCCTAAAAAAATCTGGACTTCGACTTGCCGAGAAACGGTATCGGTATCGGAAAGATTTATTTGCTCGCGGATTTTATTGATTCTTTCCCAAAAGGCAGCTTCTCCTGCTTCCGTTAGAAATTCATCATTTGTAAACATTGTCTCCAGGGTACTGAATTCAATCGTTTCAATTTTTGCTTGATTGAACTGAATAAACTTTTTTTCCGGGTAAAAATTGTGGTGAAATTTACCGTTTATATTTGTCTGAAAATCAGAGTGTTCTTGAACCTGTTTTTTTTCATAGAACTCCAGAGGACCATAAGAAGGTGGCTCTTCGTTAATGGGTAATGCATCTGAGCGATCAAGGTTGTTAATTAACTTTTCAATGTAAGCATTGAGATCTGTGATTGGTTCAAATTCCCTATTTCCTGAGGATGCTGAATTTATTTGATTATCTTTGCTCCCCATATCGTTCGAAACAAGGTCTGCATTTGTATTAACCGAATTTTGTCCGGAAGAG
>DPLR01000677.1 GCA_003541895.1 Cytophagales bacterium
GAAAGGACCGAGCGTACATCATTCAACTCCTGAAGTTTTTTTAGTTCTTCCGGATGTTGCTGAAAATGATTTTCCAGTTTTGTCTTCTCTTTTTCATTGAGCTCATCATACAGATAAGCGATCAACGTACTTTCATCAGGTCTATAATTCATAACCAATGGTTTCCTTTGTAATCTTCTTCTGTTCCAAAATTTTTTTCAATCCATCCAACCCGTAATACATCCTTGATTTCTCTGTGTTTTCCGAAATGTTTAATGCTTCTGCTATCTCACGGAACTTCAGCCCTTCGTATTCTTTCATAATCACTACTTCGCGTTGCTCCACACTCTACAACATCAGGCATTCTTGAAGCAAGTCGCTCAGTTCGGAATGACGCAACTGCTTGTCGGGGTTTTCGTGCCGCTGATGACTTTCTTCCCAACGATAACTTTCTTCACCATCGCCTGGATTCAGCTCATTCAACGAAAACGACCTGCTTGCTTTTTTCTTCCGCGCTTCTTCACGACAATAATTTACCGCGATGGTGTAGAGCCAGGATTTGAACCGGGTTATTTCCTGCAGGCCGGCCAGATTCTTGTGCATGCTGATAAATGTTTTCTGGGCTACTTCCATGGCTAAATCGTGATCGAAGAAAAACTTGTAACTGAAATTGTAGATGCGCTTGTACCAAAGCTGAACCAGTTTGCCTTGGGCATTCTTGTCCCCTTCGCGAGCGCGGGCGATCAGCGTGTCAGAATGCATCATGGCAATGTCAAGTAAAGTTTGGGCCACAAAATTCAGTAGTTCAGGTTGTTTCTGGTATAAAGATGGCGGATGGGAATAAAAAGTTTTAGAATCAATGAATGTTTTTTGAGAATCAACAAAGGGATTAACCCATGTTCCAATGAAATTTCTAACGCTAAGTATCCAGAAACCAGTTTATCTTTGCCGCTCATGAAAAAAATTATTGGCTGGCTGGTCAGGTTTGTTCCCCGAAAATACCTTCAGCTTTTTACGGGCATTGGTTTGAAAGTGGTTGGGCTTTTTTATTTGGGAAATAAAGTAGAGTGCCCTATTTGCAATCATCGATATAAGAAATTTTTGCCGTACGGAAGGATTAAGACCCGCGAAAATGCACTCTGCCCCAATTGTCTGAGCCTGGAGCGGCACCGGTTAATGTTTTTATACTTGAAGAATGAAACCAATTTCTTTGCGGGTAAATTGAAAGTGCTTCATGTTGCGCCCGAGCCGTGCTTCCTCAAAAAATTTGAAGAACAACATGGCGATGGCTATATCACGGCCGATATAGAATCGCCATTAGCAAAAGTGAAAATGGATTTGCTTCAAATTCCTTTTGACGAAAATTATTTTGACGTGGTGCTTTGCAATCACGTACTCGAACATGTAGCAGATGACATTAAAGCGATGAGCGAAATCCATCGTGTACTCAAACCCAACGGATGGGCTATTTTGCAAATACCTTTCTTTGCACCTGTTCCTGAAAAAACGTTTGAAGATAATTCCATCACCGATAAGCGTCAACGCGAAAAGATTTTTGGCCAGTCAGACCACGTTAGAAAATACGGTCTGGACTACACCCAAAGAATTGCACAAAGTGGGTTGACGCCATCGGAAGAAAAGTTTGCAGAGTCCTTAACTCCCGAAGATGCTTTCCACTTTGGTGTTGTTCGCGCTGAAACCCTTTATGTTGGCACAAAAAAATAAGGCCACATTTATGTGGCCTTACAACAAAATATTTCAAACTATTTCGGGAGCTTATCCAATACGTCCATTACTTCTTTCACGTGCTTGCGGCTGGTTTCGAGAAGCGCTTTTTCAGCATCGTTCAATTCAAGCTCGATGATTTTCTCAACGCCATTTTTGCCGAGAACAACGGGAACTCCGAGGTAGCAATCTTTAATTCCATACTCGCCATCCAAACGGATACAAACCGGAAGAACTCTGCGTTGATCTTTCACAATACTCTCTACCATTTGTGCTGCGGCAGAACCAGGAGCATACCAAGCCGAGGTGCCCATCAATTTCACTAATTCACCACCGCCTACTTTGGTGCGCTCAATGATCGCATCTAATTTATCTTTCGCGATTAGCTCTGTTACCGGAATCCCGCCCACCGTAGTGTAACGTGGTAGTGGCACCATTGTATCGCCATGGCCACCGAGGATCATCGCTTGAATGTCTTTTGGAGAAACGTTCAATGCTTCCGCAAGGAAAGCACGGTAACGTGCTGTATCCAAAATACCGGCCATGCCCATCACACGCGTGCGCGGGAATTTTGAAATCAAGTGTGCTTGGTACGTCATTACATCCAATGGGTTGCTTACTACCACAATGATTGCATTGGGTGAATGCTTCACCACATTTTCAGTTACAGTTTTTACAATACCTGCGTTTGTGCTGATCAAGTCATCGCGCGTCATACCTGGTTTGCGAGGCAGTCCTGAGGTTATAACAACTACATCTGAGTTTGCGCTCTTAGAGTAGTCGTTGGTAGAACCGATTGTGCGCGAGTCGTACATGTTAATCGGGGCCTTCTGCCAGATGTCAAGGCTTTTGCCTTCAGCAAGACCTTCCTTAATGTCTACTAAAACAATTTCATTGGCAATTTCTCGGTATGCGAGAACATCAGCACAGGTAGCACCAACATTGCCTGCGCCTACAACGGTTATCTTCATAAAACAAGTGTTAGGATTTTCTATTTTTAAACGGGCACGAAGTTATTCGCTTGCCAAGCAAATGACAAACCGAAACTCAATTATATTTTCAAACGGTTGTGGAATATCGTTTTGAATATGAATTGCGAATTCGCTTTGATAATATTTCGAGCAGAATAACTTTGCGCACTCAAAATTTTTTAACGTATGCAAGTAGTAAAATTTGGCGGCACTTCGGTGGGAAAACCTGAGCGAATGAAGAAAATTGCCAACCTGGTTTTGGGTATGCCAGGCAAGAAGATCGTGGTACTTTCTGCTTTGAGCGGAACAACCAACACGTTGGTGAAGATCGGTGATTTTTTATTAGCCAATAAACACGAAGAAGCTATCCATGAAATTGCTGCGTTAGAAAAACATTACCAATCGTTTGTCCAAGAACTATACGAATCGGAAGCTTATCATGCCATTGGCGAAGAATTGGTGAGCCGTTATTTTAGTTTATTCCGCTTGCTTGCGGCAGGTAAATTTGATGACCGCAGCTATAGAGAATTGTTGGCTCAAGGCGAGTTGATTTCTACCGAGATGTTTTATCACCATTGCCAAGAAAGAAAGATCAACGCTAGGCTTTTGCCGGCCCTTCATTTCATGTCGATTGACGAAAATCAGGAACCTGAACTGGAAAAGATTTCAATACGACTAAAGCCGATCCTTGAAACGATGTCGAATGTTGATATTCTAATCACCCAAGGATACATCTGCCGCAATCATCAAAACGAAATCGATAACCTGAAGCGCGGAGGCAGCGATTACACAGCTTCATTAATTGGCGCTGCTGCTCGGGCTGAGGAAATTCAAATCTGGACTGACATCGATGGCATGCACAACAACGATCCGCGGGTCGTAAAGAAAACATTACCGATTGCAGAACTCACGTTTGATGAAGCGTCTGAGTTAGCCTACTTCGGTGCAAAGATTTTACATCCTTCTACCATTGTGCCTGCACAGAAATATGGCGTGCCCGTTCGTTTGAAAAATACAATGGATGAAAAAGCGTTTGGTACATTGATCAGCGAGAAAGGAACGAGCGGTCAGTTCAAAGCCATTGCCGCAAAAGATGGAATCACGGCAATAAAAATTAAATCATCTCGCATGTTGCTTGCGTATGGCTTCTTACGGCAAGTGTTCGATATTTTTGAGAAACATAAGACTTCCATCGACATGGTTTCGACTTCAGAGGTGGCCGTGTCAGTAACCATCGATGACGCAAAACATTTGAACGAAATTATAGACGAACTCAAAAACTTCGGTTCGATAGAAGTAGATAAGAGCCAAACTATCGTATGCATCGTTGGAAATATGTTGGCTGAAAAACCAGGTGTTCTTAGTGAAGTATTTCAATCGCTGGCCAAAATTCCGATCCGGATGGTGAGTTACGGAGGAAGCAACAACAACATTTCTTTGTTGATCGATACTTCTTTCAAAGATCAGGCACTTAATCTTTTGAACGAAGGACTTTTCGGATTGCGCTGAAGTCAAGGTTGGGCAGAGCGATAGTGACGT
>DPLR01000096.1 GCA_003541895.1 Cytophagales bacterium
CACCTTTTTGTTTGTGATAAACTTTAGTGAAGAACTCTTCGGGCTTCATTACTTTTTTAGAGAAATTTTTGAGTACCGCATCTTGGCTCATGCTATCCATCAATTCAATGAGTTCAAAGTCGCGCGGATCTAAACCCTTGGCAAACTCACGGGCATTTTTTGAAGATATGCTTTGATGTTGATAGGTAAGCTTACCCTTATCATCAAGATGTACGATAAAGGACTCAAAAACGTAGCCGAGGTACTCGTGCTGGTAAAGCGAGTAAATTATCTGAAAAGGTTGTGCGGCAGATACTTTCATAGCTTCCAACCGGCTCTAACGGACCGAGTTTGAACAATTTTATTGAAATCCGTAAAGAGCCGAATTGCAACATACTACAATTTTGTGATTCCTTTTTCTCGATTTCGGTAAAACTGGTACATGCCAAACCATCTTGGCCTAAGAAATTACTGGTAAACAAGTGCTTAGAATACCTCACCAAGGTTAACAAAAATTCCACTAGACCCGCCCAGACCAATGCCGTAATCTATTGCTATGTTGGTTCTAGAATATTTGTTGAATTTTAAGCGAGCACCAAGGCCCACTGCAGGTGCAATAGTTTTGAATTGATTCGAGGGCCAATCAGTTACTGTTTGGGCATTCGCAAAAACAACTCCTCCCAATAGTCCATTGTTCATTAACTTGAAGCGATACTCTGCTTCTAGAAACAATAAATTTTTGCTTCTAAATCTTCCCTGAATATAACCCTCGCCTGTGTTGCCATAGGTATCCCAACCGGTACTCGGTAGGTCAAGATAAGGAGGATCGCCATTTAGCGTTAACCAATTGTAACTCCAAAAGGCAAACACATTTTCAGAAGTTTTTGGAAATGGAATGTAGTGACGAAGATCAATCAGAAGAGACTGCCAAGAGTTATTGCCCAGACCAGAAAAATTTTGCCGAAAGACGATATTGGCATAACTGCCCCCAGAAGCATTAATAGAGTTTAGCCTATTATCATAAAGGAGATTACCAGATATCCCCGAGGAAATGGATTTAGACAAGTGATCATATGAATTAATGCTTGCAATAACAGTTGAATCACCATCTGGATTTTGAGCGGTGCCAGTTATGTCCCAGTGATAATCAAATCCGTAACCAATACCAGCATAGAGACTTGGCGCAATTGTTCTCAAAACTGTTTGATAGAGGCGTAAATATTTAAAATTCTGGTTAGCAAATTTGTCAAGGCTTGAAGTGCCTCCTAGTCCATATGTTTTTTGCGGATACGCATAATATCTCCAGTCATTTACAATATTAAATTTATTCCCCTTGGTCCAAATATTGCCTTGAATGTGTACTATAAGCTGGCGCTTTGCAGTATAGACGATGTCAGTGTATATGTTTGAAAGTTTAGCGAATTGGTCTTCGCTTGTATAAAATGCCCCGTTTGCAACAACCAAACCTGCCCAATCGCTAGTAAGAGAATATCCTAAAGATGGAGATCCCGAAAAGTAAAGTCGCCCCGATCTCTTCTTTACAGTATCTCTTTTAACTAGAGGCTTATTGAGTATCTTCTAAAGGATATCGATTACATCTCTTTGTTTAGCATAGTTAGTGGTATCGGTTTGCGCATATAGACTTTGGCCAAGAAGTGACAAAAAAAGAAAAAGAAACCTCAATTTGTTAAAGTTTTAAAAAGCAAATAACGTTAAAAGGAACGATTAGATTTAATTGTAGGAACAGGTTTAGATAGATTGGTAAATGTTGTAGACAACAGTTGCTGAAATATAGATTTTCAAAAAAATATTTATTTCTATAGTATCTGTTGTACCTTTAACCAACAGGAATATAACCCCAAGTGTTTAATTTTTATGCAGATTATTTTAGTTGAGGATGACAAGATTTACGCTGATTTTATCAGCAAGGCGTTGGCTAAAAATCCGGGCTTTCAAGTTTCTGTATTTTCATCGGCAGAAGACGCCTTGAAGATCATTGAAGGTAACCTTCCGGAAGTATTAATAATGGATTACAAACTTCCAGGAATGACAGGCATTAATGTATTCGAACAAGTAAAAACAAAGATATCTCCCTCCAATAAAGTAATCTTAATGAGCGCCATTGATGACGGAAGCATGGTGTTGAGTTTTATTCAGAAAGGAGTGCGCGATTATGTCATCAAAGATGAAAATGTAATCGAAGCACTCGAAACCATTATCAATGGTGACGAAGAATATTTCTTCAAATAGTTTTCTGCACGGGAAGTTCTAAAGTAAATTTTGATCCTTGTCCGTTCGCGCTTTCCAGAATAATCTTCCCTCCCATTTTTTCTGCGATCGATTTGATTAGGAACAAACCCAAGCCCGTTGAAGTTTCGCCACCGGTTGGCCTGGCAGTGAGCGGCTGAAATCGCTGAAACATTTTTTGTTTGTCTTCAAGTGAAAAACCAGGGCCTTCATCTTTTACAGAAAATTCAATAACGCCATCCTTTCGAGTCAGTGTACACTCAATTTTTTTCTTTTCGTCAGAAAATTTTACGGCATTTGAGAGCATATTTTCAACTACTCGCCCAAGATAATTTTTATCTGAATGAATAATTGTATCGCCCACAACCTGTAGATGAATTTCAATATTTTTTTTCTCGGCAAGAGAGCGATAATGTTTTACGAAAGAGTTCACCACATTGGCAAAATCCAGTTTGCCCAATGCTAGTTCTATCCGCTTTTCGTCAAGCCTCCGAGTGTCTAACAAATTGCGAATCATATTCAGAGCATCCACTGAAACCTGATGAATTTTTCCGAGCAATTCTTTTTGGTCTTGATTCAGATTTTCATTGGCCATGTTCATTAATTGAGCGAGCGCAAAAATGCGGTTGAATGGCCCCTTCAGGTCGTGTGAAACCAAACTGAGCAACTGGATTTTTTCCTGATTCAAAAATGCCAGCTGCTGATTGCTTTCCTCCAATTCTTGAACCTGCTTTTTAATAACGCTGCTTTGCATTTGCATCAGCTGAACATGCCTGCGCGATTTGGACATCACATAAACCAGCATTAGCGTGGAGGCAAAACTCAACCCGATAAGGAAAGCCAAGAGCATAAGCCGAAGATAGACTTATGAATTGGATTTTTAAGTGATTACAATTTTATTTCCTGCTTTTGAGAAACCGGCACTTTGATGGTGACGCCATGAACACCTATCCGAATGTTGCCCGAAAAAACCACCTCGTATTTTTTGCCGCCCAAAAGACCAAATACTGCATTTAAAAGTCCGCCTTCTTTTAAAGTCAATTGTGCAGTGAGCGGCACGGTGAAATCAGACTGTGCGGGCACGACAACATCCAGCGGGTGTTTTACCTCGGCCGATTTGCTGCCATCCACTGTGATCTCAACATCCACCGACTTTAATTTCATTTTTAATTTGTTGGGATTGTAAAACACCGCTTCGCCTTTCAGTTCGGGCTTTCCATTCGAGGTAAGGTCTACTACAATATTTTTTACACCTTTAAAGACGACAGGCTCTTTTGGCGCACAACCAACCAGTAACAACCAAACGCCAAGCAGAAAAAAATATGGATTTGTGATTTTCATAAGCCGTAAAAATAACAGATGATCTTAAATTTGAATCATGATTCAAAAACTTCTCACTCAATTCGAAACCATTGCCAATGCCCTGGCCACCGATGGAATTGCAGTGGTTGATGATTTCTTGAGCCGAGAAGAAGTACAATCGATCGTTGCTGAAGACGATTTTAAAAATGGATTGTTACGATTTAAAAGAGCAGGAATAGGCCAGGCGCAAGAGCATCAGATAAACGAAAGTGTTCGAGGTGATTTTATTCAATGGATTGATCCGGCTAAATCTTCTTCACCGATTCAGATATATCTGCAAAGGATGAACGAACTCAGAGGCTTTTTGAATGAATCTCTTTTCATCAGCCTCAAAGACATTGAAGTTCACAAAACCATTTATCCGCCCGGCAGTTATTACAAACGTCACCTCGATCAATTCAAAAAGGATGACCACCGCAAACTTTCTGCGATTTTGTATTTGAATGAGGATTGGCAGGAAACCGATGGAGGACAATTGCGTGTTTATTTCCCGGATCGCCAAAAAGATTATTTCCCGTTAGCCGGACGATTGATTTGCTTTCGAAGTGATCTGCTGGAGCACGAAGTCTTGCCCACACAGCGAGCGCGTATGAGCCTGACCGGTTGGATGCTCGATCAATTAAATGATTTGAAACACTTATAAATCTCAGTTGAGAGTCATCAGATTTCGTATAATTTTGTTCACCTAAAATTTTTAAAGCCATGAATTACCGCATAGAAAAAGATACGATGGGCGAAGTACAAGTGCCAGCCGATAATTATTGGGGCGCACAAACCGAACGCTCGCGCAATAATTTTAAAATTGGACCTGAGGCGAGCATGCCCCACGAAATTATTGTTGCGTTTGCATATCTAAAAAAGGCTGCGGCAATGGCTAATCATGAGCTTGGAGTTTTGGCTGCCGATAAAAAAGATTTGATTGCCAAAGTTTGCGATGAAATCTTGGCGGGAAAATTGGATCATGAATTTCCTCTGGTGATTTGGCAAACGGGTTCTGGTACTCAAAGCAATATGAACGTCAATGAGGTTGTTGCCTACCGCGCACATGTGTTGAGCGGAGGTAAACTGACTGATGAGAAAAAAGTTCTTCACCCCAACGATGATGTAAATAAATCGCAGTCGAGCAATGATACTTTCCCAACCGCCATGCACATCGCGGCTTACAAGCAAGCAGCAGAAATTACATTGCCCGGAATGAAAAAACTTCGCGATACACTGGCTAAGAAATCAGAAGAATATAAATCCATTGTAAAGACGGGTCGCACCCATTTCATGGATGCAACTCCATTGACGTTGGGTCAGGAGTTTTCTGGATACGTACAGCAAATTGATAATAGCATCCGTACGATTAAAAATGCACTAGAAGCAGTTCGCGAATTAGCGCTTGGTGGAACGGCCGTTGGCACAGGGTTAAACACACCCAAAGGATATGATGTACTGGTCGCAAAAAAAATAGCTGAGCTCACCGGGCATCCTTTCATCACCGCACCAAATAAATTTGAAGCTCTTGCCGCCCATGACGCCATGGTTGAACTTTCGGGCGCATTGAAGCGTGCGGCAGTTTCATTCATGAAAATAGCGAATGATATTCGCATGCTAAGCTCTGGTCCGCGTTCGGGGATCGGTGAAATTATTATCCCTGACAATGAACCAGGTTCGTCAATTATGCCGGGCAAAGTAAATCCAACACAACCCGAAGCACTCACCATGGTTTGTGCTCAGGTGATCGGCAATGACGTGGCTGTTTCTGTAGGAGGATCAATGGGTCATTTTGAGTTGAATGTATTCAAGCCTGTGATCGCTGCGAATGTTTTGCAAAGTGCACGATTGCTTGGCGATGCCTGTGTTTCTTTCAACGACAAATGCGCTGTTGGAATTGAACCAAACTTGCCAATCATTAAACAGCACATGGAAAACTCGTTGATGCTTGTTACTTCTTTGAACACGCACATTGGTTACGAAAACGCTGCGAAGATTGCCAAGAAAGCACACAAGGAAAATAAAACCTTGCGCGAAGCAGCTGTTGAACTTGGTCTGCTTACTTCAGAGCAATTTGATCAGTGGGTACGGCCAGAGAAGATGGTGGGAAGTTTGGAGAAATAGTTAGCTCGCAAACAACTTTCCCACTTTTTCCAGATCAACATTTCCTCCCGAAAGGATAATGCCTACGCGCTTGCCTTTGAATTTTTCTTTTGATTTGAGAACGGATGCGAAGGAAACTGCTGCCGATGGCTCTACAATAATTTTCATCCGTTCCCAGATCAGGCGCATAGCCGATATAATTTCTTCTTCAGAAACCGTGATCACATCTTTGACAAGTTCTTTGATGATGGGAAAAGTCTTTTCGCCAACGGTGGTTAGCAATCCATCGGCAATAGTTTGCGATTGAGCTTGTTCAATTTTTCCACTTTTCATCGAGCGATAAGTATCATCGGAGCCAGCTGGTTCGGCTGCAATTACTTCGGTAGTGGGAGAAAAATAGTTGGTTGCAAAAGCAGTTCCGCTGAGTAAACCGCCTCCACCTACTGGCGCCACGATGTAGTCAAGATTTGCAACGTCTTCAAAAAGTTCTTTCGCAGCAGTTGCTTGACCTGTCATCACTTCGTAATTATTAAACGGGTGGATTTCATAAGCTCCAGTTTTCTTAATCACGTCTGCCAACATTGTTTCGCGCGCTTTGATGTTGGGTTCGCATTCAAAAATTTCTCCACCGTAGGCAATCACTCCTTTCTTCTTGATTAACGGAGTGGAGGTAGGCATCACGATGTAGGATTT
>DPLR01000288.1:0-384 GCA_003541895.1 Cytophagales bacterium
TTAAAGAAATTGGTAAATATGTTGCCAAAATCAAACTTCACTAAGAAGTTGAATTCGAGCTGCCTTTCGAAGTTGTATCGGAATAATTAAACTGATGATATAACCAAAAGCCCCGAAATATTGAGGCCACTGAAAAAGTGTCCATAATTTGAAATTGCCCACAATAAGCTATACCGACAAATGAAGATCAATTTTCATTTGTCGGTTTTTTTTTAATGTATGAAGTTGAATTTTTCTATAAAAAGAGGTTTTTATACACTTTTAGGGAATAGGATGGGGAAGTTTTGAGTAAATTCTTCCGCTAATTCATTGATTTGATAATTCTTTTCACATTTACAGCAAATATAGCCATAGCGCCTTGCATTTGCATATTGGCAATTCCGT
>DPLR01000288.1:620-2507 GCA_003541895.1 Cytophagales bacterium
TTTGCATATTGGCAATTCCGTACGATATTGCTCTTCCATAGCCATGCGAGTTTTTTAATTCACTGTTTTTTGCTTCAATTTTATACCGGTGTTTTGCCTTTTCCTTGAAGTATTCCGTTTGTTGAAACTCCATTTGTTCTAAGTGTTCGTCCGATTTAATTGATACAGAGTAGCTTTTGGTTTTTGCATTAGGTTTGTAGCATCCGTTTTGTAAGGCACATATTTTACACCTTTCAACATCAAAGTAGTAAGTATCTGTTTGGTTGGTACCATCTTCTTTCTTCTCCTGACGGGCTTTTCTTATTGCCATGTGTCCTGCAGGACATACAAACATTCCGGCATCTTTGTTGAAGCCAAATTTATTTTCTTGATTTCTAAATCCTTGTGTGATAGATGGGTTCAGCTTAGCAACGATTTTTATTTCTTGTTCTCCGGCAATTTTAAGGTTCTCTTTCCCGGCATAGGCGGCATCGCCAATAATTGTATCTACTTCAATTCCATTATCTTGGCTTATTTCGAGCAATGCGGGCAACTCCGGCCCATCGCCCTTTTCCCCGGATGTTACTACAGCGGCCGTAATAATCCGTTCTTCGGTCATAGCGATGTGGGTTTTGAACCCAAAAAATGAGGTGTCCTGCCTTTTATGGCCTGTTCTGGCATCGCGGTCTTTTGATAGCGTATAATGATCCTTAGTGTCTTCGATGGTTTCTTTCAAAAGGTTCAGCTTTTCCTTTACTTTGGGTAATGAGCTTAATGCTTCATCTGACCCTATCGTCTTTTCAAGCATACCACAATATGATAATTCATTCTCCAAATCATTGTCTTCGTTCTTTTTGGGCATTCGTCCTTGCCAGCTCTCATCAGTGGAATAAACTACCTTGCGAAGCTGCCTGGCGCGTTCTCTTAACACTTCAAGTGGTGATAAGGGGTTTGATCTGGATAATGAATGTGTGGAATCAACAATAATGGACTTCGATTTGATAATGCCCTTTTCGATGGCTATGGAAACAGTCTTGCTTATCAACAGGTTCAATAAATCGGTATCCTTCAATCGTAGTTTCCTGAATTTGGTAAGCGAACTGGGGTTTATAACATCTTCTTCAGGTGTCATCTCTAAAAAATACTTGAAAGACATATCAAATCGGGAACGTTCTACTACATCTACATCTGAAACATCATATATTGTTTTGAGCAACAAGTATTTAAACATACGGATAGGACTTTCAGCATTGCGCCCGTTGGATGTGCAGTATTTGGTTACCAGTTCATCGTAGATGAAAGAAAAATCTATTAGCTCGTTAATCTTCCGTAGTAGATTATCATTAGGTACTATGATGGAATATAAATCGGAGTACGTACTTAGTTGTAGTTTTTGTTGTTGTACTAACATATAATAGATGTTACTTTAGGCCGTTAATATACATAAAATAGCCGTAAAATACAATGTTTTTAACATGTATTTTACGGCTATATGTTTAATTATCTTATATTTAAGACTTTTTCAGTGGCCTCCAAAAAGTGCGGGCTTTGTATTAATTTGCCGAAATGTTTCGTTTTTCTTTGATACGGGCTTTTTTGCCGGTAAGTGCCCTGAAATAGTAAATACGGGCACGGCGTACATGACCATGTTTATTTACTTCGATGCCATCGATAAAGGGTGAAGTAATCGGGAAAATCCTTTCAACACCAATATTACCTGACATCTTTCTTACAGTAAAGGTTTCTGTGTTACCAGATCCTGATCTCTGTATTACAACGCCACGGTACTGCTGAATTCTCTCCTTGTTACCTTCAACAATCTTATAGTGTACTGTAATGGTGTCACCAGCCTTAAATTTGGGGAACTCCGTGCTTACAGCAAATTCCTTTTCAACAACATTCATTAAG
>DPLR01000006.1 GCA_003541895.1 Cytophagales bacterium
ATACCAAATATTCCCCTTGCTATCTTCGGTAATTTTTCCACGGATCAAATTTGCGTTCGATGGCTCGTTGATGTCGACAGGCGCCTTAAAAATTTTAATTTGTTTTCCATCGTACCGGTTAAGTCCATCACCAGTGCCTATCCAAAGAAATCCTTTTTTATCTTGATAGATCGAATTAACACTACTTTGCGAGAGGCCTTCATCAACACTGATCGTTTGAACAATTCGCGATATGTCTTGAGCAAGATTTATTTCTGCCCATAGAAACAATAAAAAAGCCAACCATAACTTCATCTTCCGAAGTTCGGTATTAATTGATAAATAATAAAAGTTGTGCCTTTCGGAATTAAATAACAAATCCCATTACGGTGTGTTGCTTTGATACAACGCTTTGCCAGTGGCAAAATCATAAAGAGTTAGTCTTCTTAGATTGTAGTAGGCAGTCCAAAATGCTTTTAGCGCTTGAATATAATTTCTTTTGGCGTTGTCTTTTTCATTAAGGGCAATATTGAGGTTGGTGATATCAATCTTGCCAATAAGGTATCGGTTTTGTGCTACAATGTAGCGCTCTAAAGCCACTGCATCTGATTTTCTGGTGATCTCAATTTGCAATCGCAATAATTCAAATTGCTTTACCTGTGTAATTACCTCTTGCTCAAAATTCACCTCATCTTGAGCGATGATGTAGTCATTCAGTTTTTTATTGGCATAGGCTGTTTGCATTAGTGCCCTTCTCCGCCCCCAATCGATAACGGGAATATTAAATGAAATCATGCCAAATTGTTGTTGCGAGGGTGTGCGGTACAAGTCAGAAATTATTCCTGCTGAATTATTCAGTCCATAAGAGGCAGAGATACTAGCTTGGTAACGTTGACCTTTTGCAAACGCAACGTTCGACTCATTTTCTAATCTTCTTCTTTCAAAAGCAATATAATCCGATCGGTTATTTTTAGCGTGCGTCAAAGCCTCCTCTTCCGTCAACTCAAATAGAGGTGTTTCTTCAGGCAATTTCAGGCTGAAGATTTCACCATCCTTTATTCCTAAATAGGAGCGTAATCTTAACCTCGCTGTTTGCAAATCAAGATTAGCTTGGGCAACATCCTGTCTGGATTTTAATAACTGCAACTCAACTTGTAAAAGTTTGTCTTGCGATGTCGTTCCAATATTATACCTGCCTTGCTCTATCTTATAAATCGTATCGTTATTTGCCAGATTGAATTTCGCTATCTGTTCATTCACTTGGTAAGTTAGCACATCAAAAAAACGACTAGCTGCTTCTTGAGAGATTGCCTCTATATTTTGAAAGTATTGCCGCTTGGATTCTTCGTACACAATCGGTTTGGTCTTTTTATCCCACCGCAGTTGGTTGTAAGAAAATACAGGTTGCGTGAGTTGAATGTTATACAAACCCGATTGCCAGCCTTCGTAGTTCTGGAGTGAGTTGGGCAGCTTACTATTAATGTAACTATAATTTGTATTAACTGAAATCAACCCACCAGTCCACGGAATCGGCTGCTGAAGACCCAAGTTCATCGATGGTGTAAAATTGGTTGCCAGCCTATACGCATACGAACCATCATTCTGCAAAGTATTGGAATAACCGCTTGAGTAGGGTGAGTTTCCACTTAGCCTAAGTTGTGGATTATAGTTGGTTTTGTACGCAACATATTGCCAGTAACTCGTTTCCTTTAGTGTTTGCGCCTGCCTTGACATGGGCGATTGATTGATCGCCATTTGAATAACATCGTTAATGGAATAGGATGTTTGTGCAAAGGATGCTTGTGCTGCTACAAGACATGCAATCGTAAAAAAATATTTATTCATAACGTAAAGATGCGATAGGGTCTTGTTGTGCTGCTTTCCTTGCAGGAGCTATTCCAAAAATCAAACCCACGGTAGCGGCAACACCAAAGGAAAGAATTATTGAAGTGAAGCTGATGATCGTTGGAATATTGGCCAGAGAAGAAACAACATAAGCCAGCGAAATACCCAACACCACTCCGATCATACCACCGGTACCACTGATCATAATTGCTTCAAATAAAAATTGCTGCACTACATCACTCTTCTTAGCTCCAATGGAAAGCCGTAAGCCAATTTCTTTGATGCGCTCCAATACAGATGCCAGCATAATGTTCATGATACCAATTCCTCCCACCAAAAGCGAAATACCTGCAATCGCACCCAATACATAATTAAAAATATCATTCGTGCGTTGCTGTTGCTTCAACAGTAATTCAGGTATCTCAATTTCATAATCGATCATACCATAATGTTTGCGTTCAAGAAGTCTTGTGATGACTTCTGCTGTAGCTTGCATTTTTTTTGTCTCTTTCATTTGAATCACCAGCCGGTCTAGCTGATGATAATTCTTTTTATCGGCTTTGTCTTGGGTGGCAGGCGCATTTCCAAAAACCATTCCCCGGCTTTGCATGGCCGCTAATCTTAATTCTTCAGCTGTAATTAAATCTCGATTTTCGTAACGGATCAACACACTTTGCAAAGGAGAATACACATCCATGTTGAAATCGCGAATGCCAAGTTTGCTGATACTTGTTTGTGAAACTAGCCGCTCGCGCAACACCCCAATAACGGTGAGCCAGTGCGGGCCAACTTTTATATTCTTTCCGATGGGGCTCTCCGTTGGAAAAAATTTGCTTTTGATACCCGAACCAATAATGCACACAGGCAAACCGTACTTGCGCTGATCAGCGTTGAATAATTTTCCCTCCGCTAGCTGAAAATCATAGATCTCGAAGTAGGCTGGCTCAACTCCCACCAACTTCGCAGATCTTCGTATTCCGTTTCGTATGATATTCGTTTCTAAAATAATTTCAGGGCTGATTCTATTAATGCCGGGAACAGCCTCTTCAATTCCATGCATATCGCGGACAGTAAGGCCTGGCGAGAATTTCTTTTTTTCTTTTTTATTACCCGATAACTCTTCGTTAATTTTTTCTTCCTTTTGTTCAACAATCGGTTTGATCACAATATTATTTACGCCCACCAACTTGATCTGATTCAAAATTTCTTGCTGAGCTCCATTGCCAATGGCCAGCATGGCAATGACGGCTGCTACTCCAAAAATTATTCCTAGCGCAGTGAGCAATGAACGAATGCGGTTAGCCGAAACAGCATCGATGGCTATATAAAGATTGACCAATAGCCGTTGAAGATATTCTTTAGTGAGCATTACTTAACCGTTAAAGGAGTTGGTATTGCAGTAGATGCTATTGCCTCTTTTCCCTCTTCTTCATTTTTCTTCTTACGCTTGCCATTCATCTCTGGCAAATAGTTGATCGCTATATTTTCGCTTCCAGGTGGTACCGACAAAAACAATTCTTCGCTTTCTTTTACGCCTGCCTTTACCACAGCCTCGTTAGAATTGGTCTCACCAACAATTACTTCCTGTTTTTCGATACCAGTACGAAGTTTTCTATAAACATAGGTTACAGAGTCATGATCGCTGTGCAAACACTCCAGTGGAACATAAATCGTTTCTGCAATTTCGTTGGCAACAATTTTATTGCTAGTGGTCATGGAAGGCCTGAGTGTGCCATCCGTTCCATCAATCTCTACAATCACTTCAAAAAC
>DPLR01000631.1 GCA_003541895.1 Cytophagales bacterium
AATTCACCCCAAAGAAAGAAGGGCTTTACTTATTTCAAGAAGATACATCAGCAGCCCGCGGGTTTAGCTACCGGGTAGTGAAAGAAACTTTTCCTAAGTTCACAAAAATTGCTGACCTGATACCTCCTCTTATTTTGGTAACTACGCCTGACGAATTTAAAGATTTGACAAACTCTCAAGGCGAAAAAGCGAAGTTCGATAAGGTCATTCTCAACATTTGCGGTGATAAGGACCGTGCCAAAAATTTCATGAAAAATTTCTTTCGCAACATTGAGCTAGCCAATATTTATTTCTCCTCTTATAAAGAAGGATGGAAAACCGATCGTGGCATGTTGTATTTGATTTTCGGTATGCCTGATGAGGTAAGTAAAAACAGTGGCAATGAAATCTGGTCTTACCACAACTTGAACATGAAAATCACTTTTGTAAAAAGCGGAAGTGTATACGATCCTGAAAACTATGTAATGCTGCGCGACAAAAAATTTACCGACCCTTGGTTCAGTACAGTTGATCTTTGGCGCAAAGGCCGATTCTAAAATGAAAAATACAGACACTATTTTCGGCACGCGTGCCGTGATGGAAGCCATCAAAGCAGGGCGAGAGATCGAAAAAATTTTTATTCAATCCGGATTGAACAACGATTTGATCCGCGAGTTAATTTCCACCGCTCAGAACTACAAGGTGCCTTACACCTTTGTGCCTCAGCAAAAACTGAATTCGCTTGGCGATAAAAATCATCAGGGAGTGGTTTGCCAATTGTCGATTGTGCAATATGCTTCACTCGAAAATCTGATTGATAAATGTTACAGCGAAGGGCGCGAGCCATTTTTTTTAATCCTCGATCGAATTACTGACGTGAGAAATTTCGGTGCTATTGCACGCACTGTGGAATGTGCCGGGCTCGATGGAATTATCATTGGTGACAAAGGCAACGCACCCATATCGGCTGATGCCATGAAAACCAGCGCTGGAGCATTAAATCATTTGCCCGTGTGCCGTGAAAAAGACATGCACAAAACTTTTCAGTTGTTAAAAGACAATGGCATACAAATCATTGCGTGTACTGAAAAAGCAACCAAGACGCTGTACGAAACCGATTTGAATTCGCCTTTGGCCATCATCATGGGCTCGGAAGAAGATGGTATCGCACCGCAAATGCTACGCGATGCTGACCATCAGGCAAAAATTCCGATGAGCGGAGAGATTGCTTCACTCAACGTTTCGGTGGCTGCTGGCGTTGCCATTTACGAGGCCGTGCGCCAACGCTTGGCTAAGTCTAAGTAGCATTCTAAATTCATTGCTAATTTATTCTGTTATTTTGCGAGGTGATTTCGCTTTCTGAATTTCTTTCGCTGAGAAAAATACTTCCTGTGGTAGATGTTCGCTCGCCACTGGAGTTTGAATCAGGTCATATTCAAAACGCCATCAACATTCCGTTGCTCAACAACGAAGAGCGCATTACTGTTGGAACCGACTACAAACAAAAAGGACAAGCCGAGGCAATCAAAACAGGTTTTCGTTTAGTAGGGCCACGGCTCGAGGAAATAATTATTCAAGCACAGAAAATTTCCAACGGAAAAGAGTTGCTGGTACATTGCTGGCGCGGTGGTATGCGCTCGAATAATTTTTGTCAGTTCGTTGCGATGGCTGGTGTTAAATCGCAAGCATTGGCGGGCGGTTACAAAGCCTATCGGCAATTTGGTTTAGAACAATTCAAGAAGCCTTTCAAGTTTATTTTGCTTACTGGCTTTACAGGAAGTGGCAAAAGTGAAATACTGCGTGAACTAAAAAATCAGGGCGAGCAAATTTTAGATTTAGAAAACCTGGCCAACCACAAAGGCAGCGCGTTTGGCGGACTGCTCATGCCACAGCAACCAACTACCGAGCAATTTCAAAACGATTTGTTCGAGGAAATTTTGAAACTGGACACAACCAAAACAATTTGGGTGGAAGACGAATCCATCGCCATCGGAAAAATATTTTTGCCCACTGATTTTTGGAATACGATGAGCCAAAGCCCTTTGATTAAAATGGAGGTAGCCAAAGAAACCAGAGTGCAACGCTTGGTGAATGAATATGGCCCGGCCGACCCGGAAGAATTTTTGGCAACGATTGGGAAAGTGACGAAAAAATTAGGCGGACAAAATTATAATGCGGCCAAAGAAAAATTATTGGCCGGAGATATGCACGCCACTATCGATATTCTTTTAACCTATTATGACAAAGCTTATCGCAATAGCATTGAAAAAAGAAAAGAACGCATTTTAAATTCAGTTGCGTGGAGCGGAGAAGATGCTCCCTCCTTTGCAAAAGAATTAATCAACCTAAACAAGAATCGATTCTAATGGAAAAAATAAAACTAACGCAATTCTCTCATGGTGCAGGCTGCGGTTGCAAAATTTCGCCTGCCGTACTTGATACCATTCTGCACTCTGATTTGCCCAAGCAAAAATTTCCTGCGCTGTTGGTAGGCAACGAGTCGAAAGACGATGCTGCCGTTTTCGATCTTGGCGATGGCACGTGCATTATCAGCACCACCGATTTTTTCATGCCCATTGTTGACGATCCGTTTACCTTCGGTGCCATTGCTTCGGTGAACGCCATTAGCGATGTTTATGCTATGGGTGGTGAGCCTTTCATGGCCATTGCAATTCTTGGATGGCCGATCAATAAAATTGCGCCTGACGTTGCGAAAGAAGTTTTAGAAGGAAGCAGAAAAATTTGTACCGAAGCAGGAATCCCTTTAGCGGGTGGTCACAGCATAGATTGCCCCGAGCCAGTTTTTGGATTGGCCGTATCAGGAAAATTGAAAAAAGAAAACCTGAAGCGAAATGATACTGCCAAACAAGGATCTCTTCTATACCTCACAAAACCATTGGGCATTGGCATTGTTACCACCGCACAAAAAAAAGGAATTGTAAAACGTGAGCACCTTCAAAAAGCAACTGACACAATGCTCACGCTGAACAAAGCAGGCGCTGCATTTGGAAAATTAAATTATGTGACGGCAATGACTGATGTTACCGGTTTCGGTTTACTTGGCCATTTGTGCGAGATGTGCGAAGGCAGCAACCTCTCTGCTGAAATAAATTTTACAGAAGTTCTCCGGTTTGATTTCCTTCAAGAGTATATTTTACAAAAGTCAATGCCGGGCGGTACACATCGCAATTGGGAAAGTTATGGCCACAAAATTGGCCCGGTTACTGAAGATCAAAAAATGATTTTGGCCGATCCGCAAACCAGCGGTGGTCTATTAATTGCTGTCGATGCTGCTCACCAAATGGAATTTGAAAAAATCACCCAACTGAAGTCATTTGGTAAGTTAACTGCCCGAGGCGAAAAGGTTATTGAGGTGAAGTAAGGCTCGCTCCAAGACAAAATCGAAATTGGCACTTCGCCAATCGTAAATAATTTTACTACCTTCGCTAAACCATTTTTTAAACTTATGTCAAAGCGATTAAAGCCTTTGTTCCGGAATTTTTATTTTGTTACCGGATTTTGCTTTTTAACATGGATGATCTTTCTCGACTCTAACGATTTCATTACTCGTTTCAACATGAGCTCGAAGCTAAGAACCCTCGAAAACGAAAAAGAATTTTATCAAGAGAAAATTGCGGAAGTTGAAAAAGACAAACAAGAGTTGACCACCAACAATGAGTTGCTCGAAAAATTTGCCCGCGAAAAATATTTGATGAAAAAACCGGGCGAAGATATTTTTATCATCGAAGAAAAATAAAGTGTTATGAAACGATTGGTGCTTATTATTGCTTGCATGGGTTTCTATTTCTCTACTCATGCTCAATTCAATTTTTCTCTTAAAAACCCCAATCGTCAAGGCAATAAATCCAACAACCAATCGACTGATAATAAATTTTACTTTGGAGGCGGTGGCGGATTTGGTGCTGGCACTGATGTAAACGGATTCAGGTACACCTATTATTCCTTACTTCCTGTAGTTGGATATCGAATTAATGATCAAGTCTCGGTTGGAGCAAGTTTCACCTATCAACGTTATAACTACTCTAACACACCGATCGGTACTTATTCATTCACCCAATACGGTTTTGGCCCTTTTGTAAGATATACCATCAATCCCATGTTTTTTCAGGCTGAGTATGACGTTATCAATGCTCCGGCATATAATAACAATGGTGAGATTGTTAGATCAAATTATCATCGCTTTTTATTAG
>DPLR01000183.1:0-3697 GCA_003541895.1 Cytophagales bacterium
TCGTCAATGTAAACAATGCCGCGCTCGGCTGCTTCGGTATTGTAATCTGCTGCCTGAAGCAATCGTGTTAAAATACTTTCAACATCTTCGCCCACATAGCCAGCTTCGGTAAGTACGGTGGCATCGGCTATGCAAAATGGAACTTGTAAAATTTTGGCAAGTGTGCGAGCCAGGTAAGTTTTACCTGTGCCAGTTTCGCCCACCATAATGATATTAGACTTTTCGATGTAAATATCAGTGTCCATTCTGCGTTGCATCAAGCGCTTGTAGTGATTGTATACCGCTACACTCATGATGCGTTTAGCTTGATCCTGCCCAATCACGTATTCATCCAAGAATTTCTTGATCTCGCGTGGCTTAATCAATTTAAAATTGGGTAGAGCACCGGTTTCAACTTTGTTTTTTTTCTCCTCGGTAAGAATCTGGCTGGCCTGCATCACGCATTTGTCGCAGATGTGCGCATGAATACCTGAGATCATCAGATCCACATCTTTTTTATTGCGCCCGCAAAAAGAACAGGTTACTTCAGCCATCAGTTGTCAATTATTGATGAATTAATCAGTCAATGAAAACACAAAGGTAACTTATTCTTGGCTAATTATTTTTTATTGCGCTCAAGCACTTCATCAATTAATCCATATGCTTTTGCTTCTGCAGCGCGCATCCAATAGTCTCGATCAGAATCCTTTTCGATTTTTTCGTAGGTCTGACCGCTGTGTTTTGCCAAGATCGTGTACAAATCTTTTTTCAGTTCAAGGGTTTGACGCATGGAGATTTCCATATCGGAAGATGTTCCTTGCATACCGGCAGAAGGTTGGTGAATCATCACACGTGAATGTGGAAGCGCTGACCTTTTCTTTGTTGTGCCAGCTGCCAACAATACAGCGCCCATCGAAGCGGCCATACCTGTGCAAATGGTTGCCACATCAGGATTTACATATTGCATGGTGTCATAAATGCCCAAGCCAGCATAAACCGATCCGCCTGGGCTATTTACATACATAATGATGTCGCGTTTCGGGTCTGATGACTCGAGAAAAAGCAATTGTGCCGTAATTACATTGGCCACATAATCATCTACGGCTGTGCCAAAGAAAATAATCCGATCGGCCATGAGGCGAGAGAAAACGTCAATTACAGTAGCGCGCATTTGGCGCTCCTCAACAATGTTAGGAGTCATACCTAAAACGGTGTTGGCGTTTTCGTTTACATATTTCGTGTAATTATCAAGTGCGTTGCCACTCATGCCCATGTGGTGAACAGCATACTTACGGAATTCGTTGTGGTTATTCATAAAAATGGTATTGTTCAATTAGTCGTTTAAAGTGATAATTTATTTCAAGTTGAAAAAGAATTTGAAATTAAAAAAGCCTGTCATTTCAACAGGCTCTTTAAAAACTATTTTGCTTGTCAATTAGTTCAATGCTGGTGCGATTCAGCTATTTTTTTGAACTCGTCTAAACTCACCTTCTTTTCAACGATGGTGATGCTGCTCTTAATTACCGCCATAATTTTTTCGTGGCGGAGTTGGTTGTAAGTGCGCATGTAATTTTCGCCTTTACCATCTTTACCTGCCAGGTAATTGGTTACGATGCCATCAAATTTATCACCCAGCTGTTCGGCAATGGCGGGGCCGCCAAACTGTTCAGAGATGATTTGCTTTGCTTTTTCGCGCACGTCAGCTTCTTCAATTTGGATGGTGTGGTCTTCAGCGATTTTATTTTTTACCAAATCCCACTTTAAGCCATCGCGGTACGAAGTGAATTCTTTTTCTAAAACCTCGTCTGTTACCTGACCACCGCTGGTTGCTTTCAGCCACGTTTTCAAAAAACCTTCCGGCATATTGATCTTCGTGTGATCAACGTAGTAATGTTGTATTTCATGTTCCAACAGATGCTGCGTTTCACGATCATAGTTAGAAGAAATAGTTTCTTTGATTTTATTCATGAACTCTTCCTCCGTCTTCACTACCTCTTTACCGAAAACTTGATCGAATAATTCCGTGTTGATCTCGGCATCTTCAATGCGTGTTACGCTGGTAACCTTGAATGAATAATTTCCCTTTGCATTCTTAGCTTCTTCTTCCGAAACGTTGATTAACTGCGCAATTGCAGTCGGGTCGGTTACGGTTTTCTCAAGGTCAAATTCAACGGTATCTTCTTTCTTTAAGCCTATGAATTTTTTCTGTTGCGATTTTTCAATTTGGCTGATGCGGATGTACGATCCTTGTTTCTCTTCGCTTCCCTGTTTAGAAATTTCACCAAAGAGGTTGTCGGTTACTTCGCTCACTTCAGGATTGGTTCTCTTACCAAATCTTCTTTTGATGTCGGTAAGTGTTTCGTCCATGGTCTTCTGATCAACTTCAATTGGGTGTGAAGTTACTTTCACCTTTTCGGAAAGATCAACCGAGAAATCTTCCACCATTCCGATTTGAAATTCGAATTCAAAATCTTTTTGCAAATCCCAATCAATGGTTCTTGCTTTTTCTTCGTTTGGAAGGGGATCGCCCAATACCCGAAGTTTGTTATCGCGGATGTAATCGGAAACGGAGTGTGAAATGATGTGATTCACTTCATCTACCAAAATGCCTTTGCCGAACATTTTTTTAATGACGCCAGTAGGAACTTTGCCTTGACGAAAGCCTTTGATGTTGGCTTTACGTGAGTAGTCGCGCACCTTTTCTTCAACTTTTGGAAGATAGTCGCTTTCGCTCACCTGAATTTTTATAGTGCCATCAGTGGCGCTTTTTTTGTCTAGTGTAATGTTCAATGGAATTGAATTTAAGTTTCCGGATTCCAGTTTCCGGTCACCGGGTATCCGGCAACCGGTGACTGATTCAAAGTGCGCATGGAGGGACTCGAACCCCCACGCCTTTCGGCACCAGATCCTAAGTCTGGCACGGCTACCAATTACGCCACATGCGCGAGATTCATTTTAAACGCCTAATCAAACCTCTCAAATTCAACAACTTGCAATCTGAAATATTTAATTCGAAATTTAAAAGGAGCGCAAATTTAGAGATTATTTATTAAGAAAAAATAAAAGAAAATTTAGCCTTCAAATTTGTATCTTGAAACAAAGAATTTACCTCTGTGGTTGTTGATTTTGAAGTAGAAAAAAGAGAGATCATAGGCCGGTATCGCAGGCTTTTGCGCAAGGCCAAGCCGGTGCTGAAGGACAATGACGCCAAGTTAATCAAGAGAGCTTTCACGATGTCGATGGAAGCGCACAAAGACATGCGCAGAAAGTCGGGCGAGCCGTATATTTTCCACCCGCTTTCGGTGGCAGAAATCTGTGTTGAAGAAATTGGGCTTGGCACTACTTCAATTGTAGCGGCATTGCTGCACGATGTAGTAGAAGATACCGACATTCAGCTTACCGACATTGAGAGAATCTTCGGGAAGAAAGTAGCCAAGATAGTTGATGGTTTAACAAAAATCCGGGGTGTATTTGAATCAGGCACTTCAGCGCAAGCCGAGAACTTTCGCAAAATGCTCTTCACACTTAGTGAAGATGTTCGAGTGATCTTGATCAAGCTGGCCGATCGCCTTCACAACATGCGCACGCTCGAGCATGTGAAGCCCGAGAAGCGCGTGCGCATCGCCCAGGAGACGATGGACATCTACGCGCCGCTCGCGGGCCGCCTCGGCATGAGCAAGATCAAGAACGAGCTGGAGGACCTCTCGTTCCAGTACCT
>DPLR01000183.1:3805-4432 GCA_003541895.1 Cytophagales bacterium
ATCGCCTTCACAACATGCGCACGCTGGAGAGCATGCCACGCAACAAACAACTGCGGGTTGCCTCTGAAACAATTTACCTCTATGCACCACTGGCACACAGGCTTGGTTTGAATGCCATCAAGACCGAGTTGGAAGATTTGTATTTGCGATTTACGGATTACGCTACCTACAAAGACATCGCAAATAAAATTGATGAGACAAAGGCCTCGCGCAACCGTTTTATCAAACATTTTGTGCAGCCCATTAAAGAAGAGATTGATCAGTTGAAGGTAGAATATGAAATTAAGAGCAGGCCGAAATCCATTTATTCCATTTTCAATAAGATGCGCAAACAAAATATTCCCTTCGAGGAAGTTTATGATCTGTTTGCCATCCGAATAATTTTGGATACACCGCTCGATCAGGAAAAATCATACTGCTGGCAAGTCTATTCTATCGTAACCGATTACTATACACCCAATCCCGATCGACTTCGCGATTGGATTAGCACACCAAAGGGAAATGGCTATGAATCGTTGCATACTACAGTGATGGCGAAGAACGGACAGTGGGTGGAGGTACAAATCCGCACCAAGCGAATGGACGAAATAGCTGAGAAAGGTTATGCTGCTCATTGGAAATACAAAG
>DPLR01000599.1:0-2581 GCA_003541895.1 Cytophagales bacterium
CGGCAGCAAGGTTTGAAAAGTTTCCATTGGCAATAAAATCACCTTCGTTTAGGGAAAAAGTATAAGGCAAGACTCCACCGGCTCCTGATACTGCAATCGAGCCATCGGTAGCTCCGCAGGTACTAACATCCGTCTCCGTGTACGTTAGACTTATGGTAGAATTAGCGCAGGTGATCGCAACTTTCTCCCAATGTTCATAGGTGCACGAAGTAACAATGAACAAAACTATTGTCAATATTTTTTTAATGACTAGCCGCATCACTTCTTTTTTTATTTTTTGTTCGTGTAATTTTAACACTTTGATATACGTTTACCTATTTCGTTTAGTTGGTTGAGCTAATTTTAATTTTTGAACCAACCGAATCATTAATAGCACCGTACCTAACGAAACAAAGCGCTTCAAATTTTCACTTAAGTACTAAACCTTGCGAAAGAAAATAATCATATCATTGGCCTTTATTTTGATTCTTTTTTTAGGATGCCGCCACAGTCCAGATGTTCCTGTTTCGCCCATTTTTACATTTGATAAAGACGTGGCTTCTATCACCTTAAACAACTGTGCCACGGCCGGTTGTCACGATAAACCGAACGATGAAAGACGCCCTCTGGTAACCTACGCTGATGTAATGCACTATGTCAAAGCGGGTAAGCCGTATGACAGTAAGCTATTCAAAAGCATGATCAAGCTTTCTGGAAACAGAATGCCTCCACAAGGTCTTCTCACCGATCAGCAGATTAAATCGGTTTACATTTGGATATTACAGGGCGCAAGAGAGAACTAAATGAGACTAAAACGCGCGAGTATTTTTTTCATTATGTCGGTAGTAATAGGTAGCTGTTACTATGATTCATTCGAAGCCCTACATCCATTGGATGGCTACGTTAATCCCTGCGACACCACACTTCAATCAACCTATTCCTCCTCAATAAAATGGGTCATTTCCTACAACTGTCTGTCGTGTCACAATTCATCTTACGCTGGAGGCAACGTATCACTAGAGACCTATGATCAGGTAAAGTACTATTGCGTTAACGGCAAATTGCCAAATTCAATTTTACGCAATTCGGGATATAACCCGATGCCTCCGGCTCAAGCCCTAGCCAACTGCCAACTACAACGAATTCAACAATGGATCAACAACAATTACCCACAATGAAAGTAACCGTTTTCGTCATCGTCTTTGCGCTCTGCCAAATCAATCTCTTAGGCCAAGATTTGCTTGCTGAACTAGACAAGACATCGCCAGCGAGCAAAGACTACACCATTGCCACCTTTAAGGGCACCCGCCTTGTTAATTTTCATACCATTGAAACACTTTCAAAAGGAACGATGGAAGTACGTATAGCTCATCGGTTTGGAAGTTTTTCAACAAGCTCAACCAACTTATGGGGACTGGATGGCCCAGCTACCATTCAGCTAAGGATAGACTACGCGGTATCGGATAGATTGATGATTGGCCTCGGGCGTGCCTCCGACCATAAAATGATTGATGGTTTTATGAAATATCGCCTGTTAAGGCAAACCACTGATAACTCAATGCCAATTTCTATCACCACATTAGCCAGTGTAAACATTGACTCCGAACCCAATTCACTTTTGGGAGTTGATTACTACCATTACTTCAGCAGCCGCTTGGCTTATATGGGCACTGCAATGATTGCCCGGAAATTTAATTCTAAGGTTAGCCTTCAAATAAGTCCGGTCTTTATTCATTATAACATTGTTCAAAACCTAACGGATAAAAACGACATGTTTAGCCTCGTGTATTCAACACGTTATAAATTCACCAAAAGAATGGCCATGATATTGGAATATGCGCAGCGGATTACACCTTACTCGGCCAACATGTCGCAGTACTACAACGTGCTTGGCGTAGGCTTAGACGTTGAAACGGGCGGCCACGTGTTTCAGGTGTTCGTTACCAATGGCTATTCCATCAATGAAACCCGAACTATTCCCTACACCACGACTAACGTTGGCAAGGGATTGATGCTAGGATTTAATTTGTCGAGAGTATTTTCAACAACATCAAAATAATTAATCATTGACAATAAGAAATATTGTTTCCTTTTTACCACAGTTCATTGTTGTGCGTAGTGCTCTCTTAGAGCAAATTCTATTTCAATAGGTCAAATGCCTTGTTAAAAATATTTACTCTTTCCTGCTTTACATTTTCATAGATAATTTTCCGCCCTTTTACTTCGGACTTCCTCGCGAATAGTCCACTGCCTCTCATTTCTCCGATATTTAGTTCCGCGTCATGACCGCATAATATCGAGATATGACTACCGTCAGAGTAAACTATTGAGAAGATAAATCCCTCTACATAATTAGTCTTTTGTGTTTTGTATTGTCCGCTTGGTATTTTTATCATCAGGCTGTCGTTGATACATTTGACGGTCACCGTTGTCAAGGAATCACGGTCTACGTTTTTCATTTGCTGACCGTAGCAATTAATGATCAACGAACAGAATCCAATTGAAATAACCGTGAATATTTTAATCTTAGTTTTCATTTTTGTCCAGGGGCAATTGCCAGATAGCATTACGCACAACGCCTAGTGCATGTGACGTAGCGCGG
>DPLR01000599.1:2837-10621 GCA_003541895.1 Cytophagales bacterium
TTAGGAGCTAAAGCCAAATGAGGAACGAATGGCTTTAGCGACCTGCTGCGTTTTGTCCCACACACCGAAACTAAATTATGAAAACAAAACTACAATGCAACACCGAGCCAGCGCTATGGCACAGTTCATTGTTGTTGGTAGTGCCATTCAGTATTTACTTATGTCAATCTTGATTTGTTGCTTGTCATTTGTAATGAGATATACTAAAGGCATACAGTTTGGTTGTTCATAAATCGGGCTCTTGTACTTGGCCATTAGCTGGCTACGGGCATTCGCACGGCCTCTTTTTTATAATACAACCGTGTTCATCCGTTATTAACCCAAGAGTCTAAAATAGCCAAAATCATTTAGATGCTTAGCCAGAACATTGGAGGCGTGGCCACAACATAGCATACTACTAGCTAGCCAGTAGCATACCGCTAGCTAGTATGTGCTGCATATTATTTTTTCGTTGAATCGAAAGGTACTTGCAATAGAATTGTCGTTCCCTTGCCTGGATGACTGTTGATTTCAAGTCTTCCACCAATAGAGTCAGTGCGTATCTTCATTTGATTAATGCCAAGTCCGGTGGGCTGACTAATATCAAATCCTTTTCCGTTGTCTTCAATAATAATATCAACTTCGTTTTTGTGCCCGAATACCTGCACATCAATCTTCGATGCACCGGCATGTTTGGCAATGTTGTTCAGTGCTTCCTGAACAATGCGGTACACTTGCTGAATTTGTTCTGTCGACAACTCTCTTTTAAAATCATATTCTTGAAACTTAATATTTAAACCCGTGGACTGGCGTATATCGGAAATCAGTTTTTCCAATAAAGGAATTAAACCCGAAACATGAGCGAGTGGCGGAGCAAGGTCATGTGATAGTTGGCGCACATCTTTAATAATCTGTTCCAGTTGGTCACTTGTCTTTTTGCTTTCTTCACTGTGTGTGGAAAGCAATCGCTGAAGAAAACTTAAGCGGCTACCAATGTCATCGTGCAGTTCACCCGCGATGCGGTTTCTTTCTTTTTCAATTCCACCGATAAAGTTTTTATACATTTCTTTTTGCTGAGTTGCGACTGTTGCAATCAGTGCTGATCGTTCTTTTTGAATTTGACGAAAGAGGATTATCAAAGCCACGGATAAAAGTATGGCTTCTAAAAAATAAGAAATCAAAACCGGGTTAGGCCCAAAATATTGAAACGCACCGAAACCATAATTGGAAATACTAAAAACGGAGGCCGCGATAAGTGTTCCGTATGCAACGAGATAAAAGATGGCAATGACTTTGTTTGTCCACAGCGATTTTATTCCACAATAAGACAGCAACCCAAGTCCTACCAGCACATCAATATTTAAAGTTGGCAATACAATCGTGCTGAATCTAAACATGAACCCCGGCATTAAATAGCCGGCAACAATGAAGACGAGAGTGAAATAAAAAACCCAGTTTAAAATTTTGTGAACAAGGAGAAAATGCTTTCTCGTTTCGAGCAGACCTTGAGAGAATTTGATCAGGAAGACAAAACCATAAACGCCAAGATGAATAATGGCAGGCGCTTCAAAATCGGCCAGACGCGGGAACAAATACTGAAAACTAAATCCTTGCTCGGTAAATCCATAAAGAGCAGCTGTGAGAATGTAAAAGAAGTACCAGAGAAATACACTCTTGCGAAAGAATAAGAATGCAATAAAAGATGACATCGTACAAAAAGAGAGAAAGCCAAGCCAAAAACCCCACACTAAATTTTCGCGGTAATTATTTTGTTGTAGAGCTTCATTAGTAACGATGTAAAGCGGCAGCGACAGACTATTAATGTGATGCACTTGCACCAGCATGGTAAATGATTCACCAGGTTCGCATGTAACAGGAAAATCAAAAAAGCGATTGGGCAAAGGGCGCTTAAAAAAATTAAAATGAATCCCGGTTTCAAATTGAGTAACAACTGAATCGCGAAAGACTCTGTTGAAAACGATCCGATACAAATGGGGCTGGCGAATTTCAAGATAAAGTTCTTGTCGTTTGTTAGATGTATTTTTTACCGTTAGCGCGAGCCAATAGTAGCCGTTGATGGGTCCGAAATTAATTTTGTTGATTCGTTTAAGTGAGTTCGTCTTTTGAGTAAAGACTTTCCAGGCAGAGTCGGCAGTTATTTCTGCATCGGTATTAAAGTAGTTGAAATAAGAATTGGCAGAAATGCCTTTGAAATCTTTTCCAATTAGCAACGTATCAGTTTGAGCACACGCCCACTGAGCAGAGATAAAAGAAATAAGGACGATGTGGTAAATCCGGGCATTCACTACGGCTGCGTTGAATGTGTAATTAAACAGAAAAATAAAGGGTAATCAATACTCAGTTGTTGGTAATTAACACAAGTGATTTTCAAAAGCGAACCGTACCAAGTCTGCTATGTTTTTTAGGTTCAGTTTTTTTAAAATATTTCTCCGATGTGTATCTACGGTATGCAGGCTGAGAAAAAGCTCATCGGCCATTTCTTTTGCAGATTTCCCTTTTACCACCAAACGGATGATCTCTACTTCACGTGCCGTGAGGTGCATCTTCTCAATAAATTCATCGCGGTAAGAATCATTTTGGTCTTTTTGATTTTTCAAATGTGAGGGAAGAAAAAAATCATTCGAAACCAAAACATGTTGCAAGGCATTCAAGAAAATTCCGTTGCCCACGTTTTTCAAGAGATAGCCATTGGCTTTAAATTTTTGTGCCTTTTCAATCAGGAAACTATTTTCATACATAGTCAGGATCAGAATTCTGAGCGAAGGAAATCGTGGCTTTATTTTTTCTAAAATAGAAAATCCATCCTGACTTTTCAGATTCAGATCGAGCAGAAGAATCGCGGGTTGTTCCCGATCGAGAATAGGTAAGAGTTCATGCTCCGACCGCGCATGCCCGCACACACTGAATTCAGGCTGATCGGCAAGCATCAACTTGACTCCTTCCACCACGATATCGTGGTCTTCACAAATGGCAATTTTATGCACAGGTACAAAATACCAAGAAATTAGTATTGACAAAACTTTAATCGCTAATGAAATTTAGGTGCGGTCTGAAAAGGGAATACGTTACCGAGTCAGAAAGTCAAAAAATAATTTGTATTTTGTCATAAGTAATATTTAGGTATGTATGAACACAATACTAAAGATCATTAACGTGCCGTCAAGAGCAGCGCTAATTAATCCTGTTTACAAACGAATCCTTATGAAAACTATAATGAATAAATTCAAGTGGATTTTAACAATTATTTTATTTGCTTGCTCTTCTTTAAATGCTCAAGTCACCCAGAGTGTAATACGTGGTAAAGTGACTTATCAAGGCCAACCGTTACCGGGTGCTAGTGTGGAACTTATCGGCACCTCCAATAGCACATTTACTTTTGTCGATGGTACTTATGCGATGAGCGTTTCTAGTTTGGAGGGCACACTGTTATTTTCATTCAAAAAGCATCGTAAGAAAATCGAAATTAATGGCCAAACTGAAATTAATGCAGAACTGGACCCAAACCTAAGTCCGAACAATCAGACCGTTATTCAAAACACTCAGTTGAACTCAGTTAGCGCTGATCCAATCGCAAAGAACGATGCAGTTGCTATGTTTAATAAGGGCGTCCAATTAAAAGGAAATAATGACATAGAAGCGTTTAATTATTTTCAAAAAGCCGCTGACTTAGGTAATGTGGACTCCTATTATTTTCTTGGATCCTATTATGAATCTGGAGAGGGAGGTGAACAAAATTATTCTAAAGCTGTAGATTGGTTTATCAAAGGAGCTGAGAAAGGAGATAGTTATTCACAGTACCGCCTAGGCCTTTGCTACCAAAGGGGCAATGGAATCGGACAAGATTTAAATCAGGCGAAGGTTTGGTTTAAATATGCCGCTGACAAAGGGCATGAAAGAGCAAAGCAAGCTCTGCTAGAACTGAATAATGCACAGGGCAGTAATAATGCTTCTGGCCTTAATCAGAACGCTGCTCAAAATACGCAAATAAACCCTGTTCAAAATCAACGAAACTTACCTAGCACCAATGCAATTGCAAATGAAGTACAACCTGCCAAAACAGATTGCGATGATAATTCGAACAATTTGATCAAGATATCAATTAATTACGCTGGCCCGTATAAATTGATTGTGCTCTCCATTGAAAACATTGGTAAAAAGCCAATCAGGGGTACTATTTATATTGCTTATGATGAAGCAATGGTAGAAAATTCGTATGAAATGCACGTTGATGCTGATGGATCGCGTTGGTGGCCTGTGGATCGGAATGGAACATATTTTCCGGTTGGGACACGATGGAGATTAAAAAAGTTCTCTGTAGGGGAGACCGTTGGTGAAATTAGTACCTATGAAAATGATCCATTATGGGGGCTTATTGGACATCATGGTAAATCGATAATAGCTCACCCCTTTCCAATTAACAAACAGGACTTTCAAAAACCGGTAGTTGTGAAATTCTGTGGAACAGAAAGTGATGATTGGTTACCCGTAGAATAGAAGTGCGAAAAAATGCCTTTAGAAATCGAGTCTTACGCCATGATGTCACTCGTACTTAGTAATAAACCGATATCATGTATATTAAAATTTAATATCCTTATTGAAATTTAGTTACGTCCACGTTTGGTCTAATTATGTTTTTAGGTACTTCATAATTTTGATTAAGCTCTGTACTCTCATCAAAAAAGCCACAGTTCTTTAAGAAGAATTTGTTATCTGAAACACCACCGGCATAATCTTTTCGGAAGCCTTTATTTGCCGTATCGTCTGCGGTAAGCTCTGCTTCATTTAATGAAATCCATCTGCCTGCAAGAGTTCTTACCCATTGATTTCCATAGAGAGCCATTCGGCTTTTGTTGCCTGTCTCTGGCGTAAAATTTTCAAGGAAAGAATACAAGTTGGTTAAGTAGGTAGAAGTTTTGGGGCGCTCAAGTGAAGCAATGAGTATCCATTTGTTTTCTTCAGGTGCAAAGAAATAGGCAGTGTACAGGGTACAATTATTTTCACCTGGCTTCCCTTGGAGTAAAAATTTGTACGTGTTTCCAGTCTTCCAATTGTATTTCAAATAGCTTTGTCCGCCAGCACCCTCATTTCCAAATTCGCCAATAGTAGTATTCTCTCCTTTCTTTATCAGTTTTACTCTTTGATCTTTTGGAATAGAGTTAGGGTTATCTGTTTGATACGGACTCCATACCGAAAAAAGAATACGTCTTTCTGTTTCCGAATTTACCTGCATGCCAAAATATCCCTCACCGAATCCGTTTGCCATATAGTAAGAGCCGATTACATCGTTATTTAAGGGCACTGTGATCTCATTGTAAAACCATTCTATGTTTTCAATTCCACTCGTGTTATAGTGCAGGTGAACGGATGGTCCCCTTCTGCCCCAATAAAAGAAATTTCCTTCGTTGTTTTTTACGTACCCCATGTCAGTAGTAACCGCAGAACCACTCACGAAAATAGTTGACAGGTTACCAAAAGCTTCCAACGATTTTTGAATACCCTGAATTTTAACAGCCACATAGCCAGTCTTGGTAATCTTCCATTCACCCACGAAAAATTCTTTTTCAACTTCACTCTTGCACGAAACATTTGTACTTTTTCCATTGATAGTAATCTTTAGCGTACTTGAACTTCCTAATGTATTAAGCAGCAATGAAAGTTTAAGGTTTCCTGCATGGCTAACTCGAAAGTAGGTTGTGCAAACAGTTGATGAATCCAACCAATCTCTTAATCCATCATTAGTAATCAATGCTTTGGTATTTACCCATGAATTTCCTCCAATTGGTATTGATACTTTATTCGAATCATGTTCAGAAGTCACATGAACTGAATTAAACACCGGCAGCAACAGAAGGGAGCTGATAAAAATTAAAAAATAAAACTGCATTCTCTTTTAATGTTTGATGAAACAATATTACCATCTGATTTAATACTTACATACCCACTTCTTGGTATTTGTTAAATCGTTTCTGAAAAATTACTAAGTTTTTGGTATTGGGGCTTTACTGGCATAGCGCGTGATTTGTTTCAACAAAGGAGTATCTGGAAAATCCTCAAAGAGTACAGGGCGGAAACCGAAAAGCCAATGAGTAGGAAATATTAAATTTATTTAAAATGAAAAATCAGATTAAACTGTTTGTGATTGCCAGCATATGTTTTGTGTTTTCAGCAATCACATTAAAAGCGCAGACTGCAGTTTATGTATGTTCTACGAATGGAGCCTGTGGATATTGTTATGGCAATAGCTCAGTTGCAAATTGTGCTTACAATAAATGCATACAAGAGGGGGGCAAAACGCCACTTTTGGTTCTATCAGTAGCAAGAAAAGGTTATGGTGCAATTGCTGTTGGAAGGTCGGCCACAGGAGCTCAGATCGTGGGTGCAGCTGCAGGATATCAATCGCAGGAAGAGGCCAACCGGAGGGCTCTACAGGAATGCGCGAATAGAGGTGGAAACAATGCAAGGATTTCGGACACTTTCTTGGATCGATAGATGATAAAAACTTTATTGTTTAGCATCTCGTGCTTGGCTACAATTCACGTTGTGGCGCAGTCAGCTCCCGCAAGTTACTATGGCTTATTTGAGTCGAAAGAATTGGCAATGACTTATTACGAGCGATTCGGAAAAGATTTTGAAATAAAAAATGGAGAAACTGTAGCTGACATTGGTTCTGACAATGGCTGGCTTGAAGGTGTTTATTCTTTAGTGCCCAACTTGAAATGCAAATTCTACCTCGAAGAAATTGACACCACGTGCCTCAATAAAAAAATATTCACGCAAATGGTATCGCATTATACCAAACTGAATGGTGGCTCGATTGATGATGATTTTTTCTATAGCATAGGTGATGAACGATCTACCCATCTGCCAAAAAATACTTTCGACCGTGTTATTCTGGCGCTCACCTATCATGAACTCTCTTATAAAGAAGAAATGCTCAATGACATCAAATCAATTTTGAAACCTACCGGTGTGCTAATGATTTCAGAAAACGTAACCTTGAAACACAGAAAGAGAAGAAGAGATTGTAAACACTATATGCCTATTGAGAAAGACTTGATTGCTGAGTTAAACAAAAATGGTTTTGAGTTAAAAAAGAAAACGATCAATGCTTATCAGAAGAGATTGGTGTTGTATCAGTTTGCATTGAAATCCAAATAAAAATTTTAATTTTATTTCACCCAAAAAACTAACCTCAAGCTTATGAGAAATTTACTTAAACTGATAGGACTATTTTCTCTAATCATAAATCTCACTTACGGACAATGTGTTTCAGGCGATTGCAATAATGGCTTTGGAAGATACGAGGGGAAAAGTCAGTTTCAAATAAATTCATATGCAAACGGGAATAGAAGCGATGCAGGCCTAACATATTATAAAGATGATGGGGTAATTAAGATGAATTATTTCAAATCAGGTACAGAAACAATTTCGATTACTGAACGACCAAATGGTTCACTTGAATTTGGCTATCGAATCTTGAAAAGTGATGGATATTCTTACCTTCACAATGGTCTGGCTTTTGAGGATAACAGGATGTTTAAGTTTGTTAGTGGCGAGAAAACGGCCACTTCATTTGATAAAAGGAAAACATCTTGTCTAATTGGTGATTGTGAAAATGGCTTTGGTGCGCAATACATGGTTTTTGTTGGCGAAAAAAATGATACTACTAGCGTGTTGTACGTGGGCAACTTTAGAGATCAAAGTTGGGATGGAGAGGGTGGAGAATACTCTTTTTCCAGAAAGGAATATTATGTTGGCACCTATAAGATGGATGACGATTGGAA
>DPLR01000049.1 GCA_003541895.1 Cytophagales bacterium
AAAAGGGCCTATTTATCAAAGGAAGTTAACAATACATGCTATTGGTTTAGCGGCATCGATAGTCATTGCATTCTTTTTTATTGGATTCAATTATGTGCTTGACAATAAAATCACGAGTGCTCGCGAGATCGATCAGGTAATCGATTTACCACTTTTAGGTATAATTCCCTCTACTCGTAATTCAAATAAACCGGGCATCCTTGTACAGGAGAATCCCCGATCCATGACAAGCGAAGCCATTCGATCACTTCGAACAAATCTCGATTTCTTCACCTCAGGTGGTAACAAAAAAATTGTAACTATCTCTTCTTCCATTTCAGGTGAGGGGAAATCATTTCTGGCAAAAAATCTGGGTGGTGTTTTAGCTATGTCTAATAAAAAAGTAGCATTACTGGATCTCGACATGAGGAAAGCGCGGATGATGGACCTGCATCGCGATGAACCCATGTTGAAGGGGCTGAGCACAATCCTCATCAATAAAAACAGTTGGCGCGAGTGTGTGCATAAAACAACGATTGAAAATTTTGATTTTATTCCTTCTGGCCCACAGCCACCAAATCCATCTGAACTTCTGGTCAACGGTGAGTTTGCGAAACTCTTATCTGAACTTCAAGAGGAGTACGATTTCATTTTGATGGATACACCACCTGCTGGTTTAGTTACAGATGCCATCATGGCCATGCGCAGATCTGATCTTTCCATTTTTGTTGTTCGTGCCAACTACTCTAAAAAAGAATTCCTGCGAAACATAGAGCGTATCATTACAGTAAATAAACTTTCAAACGTGGCGTTGGTGCTCAACGCCCTTCCGCAATCGGATAAATTGTACGGCTACGGTTACTACGTAGAGTATACAGAGAGAAAAAAATGGTGGAATTTTTTCAATAGCTAAGTGTTTTCGTTTTTTTTTAAGAGGAAGAAAATCGAATCTGTTTTTTTACAAACAGATATCCACTCACATCTTCTGCCAGCGATTGATGACGGCTCTCAAAGTTTAGAGCAGTCGCTAGACCTCATCCGCAGTTTTAGAGATGCTGGATTCAAAAAATTAATTACCACACCTCACATCATTAGCGACACCTACCGAAATACGCCTGAAATAATCAACGCCAAATTAAATGAACTCAGGAATTTTTTGGGCAGCGATTATAATGACATCAAATTAGAAGCTGCTGCAGAATATTATCTAGATCCTTGGCTAATGAATGAAGTGGAGAAGAAAAGCAAACTTCTAACGTTCGGTGAAAATTATTTTCTTTTTGAAATGAATTACCTTACCGAGCCTTATCAACTCAATGATTTTTTATTCAAAGTCTCCATGCAAGGATACAAACCCGTGCTCGCTCATCCCGAGCGATATCAATTCATGACGGTGGCCAAAGCCGAAGATTTGCATCATCGAGGAGTACTGTTACAAATCAATCTTCTATCGCTCATCGGTTTTTATTCTAAACCTGTTCAATCCATGGCCGAACAATTGATCGCACATCAGCTAGTGGATTTCATCGGCAGCGATTGCCATAGTATGCGGCATGCATCTCTATTAACCACCGCTTTCAAAAACAAGTATATTCAAAAGGCAATGAATTTACCTTTACTTAATCACTTGGTTTAGTATGGTTGCGATTACCGGTGCAAATGGATTGTTGGGCAGCTATATCGCAATGAAATTCATTGCTCAAAGAATTCCGGCTGTTGCCTTGAAGAGAGAAAACAGTGATCTTTCTTTTGTTGATGATTCCTTGAAACAAGTAGAATGGAAAAACTGTGATGTGCTCGACAGCAATTCATTGATTGAAGTTTTTCAAAATACCGAAACCGTTATTCATTGCGCTGCCATTGTTTCGTTTGATCCGCGCGCGCGAAAAAAAATATTCAAGACCAATGTTCAAGGAACAAAAAATGTAGTGAACGCTTGTTTGTCGGCTGGGGTTAAGCACTTGATCTTTATTAGTTCAGTAGCAGCACTAGGGAGAAAAAAGGGTTCATTGAAAATTGATGAACAAAGTCAATGGGTGGAGAGCGATCTCAATTCGGATTATGCTAAATCAAAATATCTTTCAGAACTCGAAGTGTATCGAGGCCAGGAAGAAGGGTTGAATATTTCAATCATTAATCCTTCGGTGATACTTGCTCCATCCGATCCGAATAAAAGCAGTGCACAGATTTTCAATTACGTGCAAAGAGAGAGATCCTTTTACACAGATGGAAGTGTGAATTATGTTGATGTTCGCGATGTAGCAGAAATGGTTTACAAACTCTACGAGGCTAAACTGTTTGGCGAAAAAATTATTTCCAGCGCAGGCCATGTCAACCTGAAAGAATTGATCGACCTGATAGCCGTGCGGTTAAATAAAAAGAAACCAAGTATAAAAATTGGCGCTCAGGTACTACAGCTAGCCGCTTGGATCGAAGAAATGAGGTGCAGAGTTACCGGAACGGAGGCACTTATCAGTAGGCAATCGGTTAAAATGTCAAAAGAATCTTTTAGTTATGAAAATAAAAAATCAATCGATTTGATGCACATGAACTATCGATCTCTAACTGAAACCCTGGATTGGTGCTGTGCTCATTATTTGAAAGCATTTAGTACAAACAAATCACTTTCGCAAGATTGATTTCAATTATTTAAACTCGGATTTTTGCAGTGGAGTTGATGTTTTTTCAACGCCATATTTTATCTAACTTAGGCAAACCTTTTGCCAATGGCTCACGAATACAGAAAGCGCGAAGAAGAGGAAGAGTTGATCAAGCGGTACGAAGAAAGTCTTCGAAAAAATTCACCGATTTTTTACGACATCGATAGCTATGAGATCATCATTGATCATTACATGGCTCATTCAAAATTTAAAAAAGCACTCACAGCTGTAGACTCAGCCATAGAGCATTTTCCTTTTTCTACCGAACTACTTTCTGTCAAAGCGCAAGTGCTCTCACATTTAAAAGAATTCGATCAGGCACTGGCACTTCTGGAGTCGGCAAAAAACCTTCACCCTAACGATTTAGAAATTTATCTCTCTATCGGTTCAGTTCAGTCTCTGCGAGGCCAACATGCTGAAGCAATTGCGGTATACGAAGAAGCACTGACGTTTGCCGATGAAACCGAACATGATGAGTTGTACTACAATATCGGATTAGCTTATCAAAGTCTTGAAGATTACGAAAAAGCAATTGAGTATTACAAAAAGTCGATTGATATCAATATCTCCCATGAAGGTTCGCTTTACGAATTAGCTTTTTGCTTAGATGTAGTTGGACAATTAGAGAGCAGTCTTTCATATTACCGAAAATTTATTGATGAAGATCCCTACTCGGCCGCTGCATGGTACAATCTCGGCATTGTTTGCAATAAACTCGAAAAATTTGAAGAAGCAATCGATGCGTACGGCTATGCTTTAGCGATTGATGAAAATTTTGCATCGGCTCATTTCAACATGGGCAATTCATTAATGAACTTAGAGAAATTCACTGATGCCTTAGAAGAATTCAAAAAGACAATTGAAATTGAGGGGCCAAGCCCGGAGGTTTATTGCTGCATTGGTTCGGCCTACGAAAATCTGGAACACTACGATCTCGGCTTAAAGTATTTTCAGAAAGCATCTAAGTTGGATGCACTTTACGATGAAGCATTTTTTGGCGCAGGTAGTTGTTTAGAGAAGCAAGAGAAGTGGTACCAAGCGCTCCACTTTTTTAACAAAGCCATCAAACTCAGCAATGACAATGCCGACTATTGGAAAGCGGCCGCACATGCTGAATACAAAATCGGAAATATTATTTCAAGCATCAGCGCATATGAAGAAGCAAGTATTTTAAACCCAACCGATAAAGAGATTTGGCTGAACTGGTCATTCATTTATTATGAGCAAGGTGAGCACGAAAAAGCTTCTCAAATCTTATTGCAAGGAATGGAAGAGATTCAAAATGAATCTGATTTCTTCTACCGCATGACTGCCTACCTA
>DPLR01000285.1 GCA_003541895.1 Cytophagales bacterium
CGACTTATTAGGTCGGATTTATCTTTGGATTAGAACGGTGCTACCCATTCCCATTCGAGCATGACTTTCGCCTGTGCATCGAGAACTTTGATGGTCAAAACATCTTTGACCTGTTTTAGCAATTCAGCCAAGCATAAAGCCGAAGCTGATGTGTCAAACCGACCATAGAGTTTTTCGTCTGAGTGAATTGTGGTGTACACTACTGTGTACATTTCTTATTTCCTTTATTGTAATTATTATACTTCGTTCCTGTATTCTGTCAAGGGGCAAAACCCTGTTCTCACCTGATTCTAATCTACATGTGAAATAAGGCGCAATCGCCCGGGTGAATCAGACTGAAAATGTCTGATTCATCATAAAATATCTATTTTATTCTGCTACAGCAAAAGCATATGCTGTCAGGGCAAGAGCAGCCAGCATATAAATCAGCGCTGTGATTTTAGAACGTGTGCTCTTGCGTGTGTACTTTGCAAAGTTTACCGCAAAGATTGAACCAGCATACCACCAGACAATACAGAGAACTCCTGCGGTCATAGTTGAAATCATTATCTTATTTCCTCCGGTTTGAATGTTCGAAGTTGATTATCTTGCATAATCTGTTTTGCCTTTTCAGCCCAATGAGTATGCGAGTAGCACTCTTTAGCCCAAGGGTCTTCCCTGCCTTCTTCATAGCCCCAACCGCACCCATCGGTATGATTGAATCCGCAAAAGTTATCATGCAGAACAATGGCAAGCGCCTTGACCGCATCTGAATAAAGAGGAGTCTTTTCTGGCTCAATCTTTTTTATTGATTTGATGAATAAGCCATGTTGTTTGGCATCTTCAGTCCATACTTCAACGGGCTTGCCCTCTTCACGGGCTTCATCAAGTTTATCAAATTCTGATTGCGTAAGCCTTACAACAAAATTATCAGTCATTTTATTTATCCTATCTTTTTTGCATATTTGTAAAAGACATAATCTTTGAAAAGATAATTCATTGAATTACTGCCAACATCCCCACCGTTCACAATTCGGAAGTAGAGTTTATCATTTGCCATTTTCTTTAGTACTTCAGTTCGGAAAAGATAAATTCCGCAAGTACCATCGGCATTGTGAATTTTGTAAATGTAGTATTCTGCTTTTGAAACTGATATGCCGGATAATTTTCCTCTGCAAGAAAACTCCAAACCAACGTTACCAGTTTTGGCATGGGTAAAATCTTCTTTGACTTCAAAGGTCATGGTCTTGTTTTGGAAGGAAGCTAAAATATCAAACCGATTATCGTCACCGTATTTCAAAACTTTGAAACCAGTATATTTGCTCTGCATCAATTGACCAACTTCACGCTCGGTCTTTTTTGCTATCGGTAAATCTTTGTTGAAATCGTAATTAGGCATAACAGTATTATAACCTCTTTCTGTAATTTGTCAAGGGGCAATTTGCTCAAATTCATTAGTACTATTTTACACAAGCGCCCGGGCGAAATCGGACTAATTTAGTCCGATTCCTTTTCTTCGACACCATCCAAACGCTTGAAATATTTTACATCTTGAGAAAACTCAGGCGGATGATTTTTTATAATCTCTTTTGCCTGTTTCAAGTTCTCAGCGGTAACGTAGGATAGCCTCATTCTACTTGAAACTAATCCACGCTCTGTATAACTAAAAACATAAATATTCATTTTATCCTACCTCATGAACATGCTTCCGAATATAACGATGAAAAAAATAACCATCGTGAGATTATCAAACTTATCTAACTTTGGATTATGCATCTTGCTCAATTAGGTCGCTCATTAGTCCTCCCAAGTGTGATTTTGAACAAAATCACAAAATTCATCATCACCCAATTCTGGATGGTCAATCATAATATAAGCCCACATTTCGGCTTCGGTTTCAAAAGCCTTATCCCCGTTCAACATTCCTTCATCATAGTGATACATTTTCATTTTCCTTTACTACTTATATTATAACCGATACTTGTAAATTGTCAAGGGTAAATCGTTAGTACTTTATTTCACATTTGCCCGGGCGAAATCGGACTAAATTAGTCCGATTCTTTTAGTATCCTAATCCCATTGCTCACTACATGCTTGCTGTTCTGCCATGTAAGCAACAAAGAACATTTCTATTGTTCCAAGTGAATTCCATTTTTCTCGCAGTTCTGTTGGAACATATCTTTTCCAGTCGTTGCATAAACGGATAAGATTCCAATCAGGATTTTTCATTTCTTCCCAAATATCATTAGAAAGTCGTAAACCATAAACCGTAGGATATCCCATTTTACCTCTGGATTCCATTTCTTGAACTGCAACGCCACCCGCTGTTAGTACGCCGATAGCACATCCAACGGGAAGCACTAAAGGTTACGCAAATCATTACACTACCAACGGAAGTAAATGCCTCTCGTGCGGTCATGTAACTGAAAGCGCCACTTTGCCAAAATACTTGTACTCTTGTGTTAGTCATTTGATTCACCTTCTACATTCATTTCACTACCCCAAATAATTACAACAGAGGCAACAGCCTTGCTTCGCTCACCGAAAGTAACAGCCTTGCTGATAACAATCGCGTGATGACCAGCCTCAATCATGGTCTTGAAAGTCTTATTGTCAGAAGTCTTGAAAATAGTATCAGTCATTTCATTCACCTTACCTTATAGTATAGCAGGTTTATTGTAAGTTGTCAAGGGGCAGTTTTTTGGCTATACGAAATCGCCCGGGCGGATTTTACTATGCGCATTGATTAGGCATCAAAAAACCCCTTGTGCACAGGGGTTTTTCTTTTTCTAAAGTGAGTGGTCACCGTAGGTCGGCTATCTTCCTTTCAGGATTTGAACCTGTTCTCTTCACGCTAGAAGTGTCCTTCCGTTAGACGATATAGTGATTCCGACTCCTGCCACTTGCGGTGGCTCACCTAGATACTATTACATTATAACCGATATTTTAATTTTGTCAATAGCCAAACATTAAAATTAGATTAGAATTCTAATGCGCATAGCTTTTACCCGGGCGAATCGGACTGGTTTAGTCCGATTCATCATAAAATAGTTCTTTTATTCTGTTAGTGAGTCTGGAAGGGCTTGAACTTTCCCCTTTACACCCGAAGGCGTAATATGCTCCCGATTACAACACAGGCTCATAAAAGAGTTATTTTATCTTGTTACAGTAACATTCAAATTACTGACACGAGTAAAGAAAGTACTGGCAACATAATTCCCATGAGTGCAACCAGCAAATTCTTCAGCCAAATAAGCAACTGCATCCGAACCCGTTAGTTTACCTTCTGCGTTCAGTTTTTCTGTAACCCATTCTTCAAGGTCACCATCTTCATTGAACCAATTTTTCTCTGTCATTTTTTCACCTCATAAAAGAGTTTTTTATT
>DPLR01000671.1 GCA_003541895.1 Cytophagales bacterium
TTCTTAATGAAAGAACAGTAGTAATAGGTTTGCCGATGGCATCTTCGAGTCCCCATCCCGTTAATGCTGAGGCGCTCGGGTTCACATACAAAACTTTAAAATCTTTGTCGATGGAGACCACCGCATCGCTAATTGAATTTACCGTACTGAAATATTTTTCTTCACTTTCCTTTAGCTTCAATTCAATGCGATGCTTATACAGGGCCATTCCGATGACGGTAAATATTTCACGGTCTTCAAATGGTTTAGTGAGGTAGCCATAGGGCTCAGTTATTTTTGCCCGGTCTATCGTATCCTTATCCGTAAGTGCAGTTATGTAGATGACCGGAATGTTAAACCTGAATTTTATGATCGCTGCTGTTTCAATTCCGTCCATTTTACCAGCGAGCATGATGTCCATTAAGACAAGATCAGGACGATTTTTTTCAATTGATTGAATTGCAGCTTCGCCTGAATCGCACATCCCTATCACCATATATCCATCGCTTTCCAGCGTTGTTTGGAGGTGGTAGGATACGATGAATGAATCTTCAACGATGAATATTTTGCCTTTTGACATGGACTAATTTTATAACACAATACTTAGAAAGGAAATGACTCCTCTCATATTAGTAGGTGAATAATTACAGGATTACTCTTATTCGAGTAGGATGTTAAAAATCGTTCCGTGTTCCCTGTTTATTTCAACAGTTCCCTTCAATTGTTTGATGAATATTTCCAGCATTTGCATGCCAAATGAATTGGTTTGACCAAGAACAACGGATGCTGGCAATGAGACTCCATCATCACTCACCCAAAGTTGGTGTCCTTTTCCAAACTTGCGGAAAATTATTTTGATGTTTCCATTCGTTCTGTCAACGAATGCATATTTAATAGCATTGGTAACTAATTCATTTATAATTAAGCCACAATAAATGGCGGTATCCAGACTTATACTTTCAGGCTCAACATTGCAATCCACATGAAGTTTGAAATGTTGATCATTGTTGGTCATCTGTAAATCAACGATGAGGTCACCAAGGTATTCAGCCACATTCACTTGATTGATAGATCCCGTTTGCAAAAGACGCTCATGAATTAAAGAGATAGAATGTATTTTTTGCCGTGTCTCCTCTAAAAATGTGCGTGTATCCGTGTCCACCATTGTTTTCATTTTGAGGTAAATGATGCTTGAAATAAGTTGAAGGTTATTTTTAACACGATGATGGATTTCTTTGATCAACAACTCCTTTTCGTGCAGTGAACTCAGTAGATTAATTTCATTTTGTTTTTCATTAGTCTGGTCGTAGACTACTGAAACTCCATTCATTGGCTTACCTTCTTCATTTCTAAAAAATATTCCTTGCGACCGGATGTGCCGAATTTGTCCATCTACTGGCCTGATGATTCTATACTCGCTATAGTAGCTGCTGTCTTTGGAAGCGATACGCTCTTTGTCAAATTTAATTTTTTGCTCTTTATCATCGGGATGAATTAATGCCCAATACTCTTCAAGCGATAACTCCCTGTTTGGCGTTCCAAAGATTTGCTGAATATGGTCATCTGCCAAGAGTGTTTTCTTAACAAAATCCAATTGCCAAATTCCCAAGCCAGCAGCTTGAGTGGCCAATTCAAGTCGGTTCTTAGCTGCTTCTAATTCTAGCTTAGCTTGTTTGCGGATGGTTTCGTTTTCAATGGTTTCTAGTGCAAATGCGATGTTGGTTTCGATTTCCCCCAGTAATTTCACTTCTTGATCAGAAAAAAAGAAGGGCTCAGAATGGTACAGTGTAAAAACCGCTTTAACCTTATCTTGAACTATTATTGGAAATGCAATACTCGCCTGGTAATTCCGCCTCTGTGCTTCCGCTTTCCATAATTCGCTGTTCGGGTTATTAGCAAGATCATTGTTAATAATTAACCTTCGCTCACGCACAGCTCTTCCAGTTGCTCCTCGTCCTTCTGCTTTATCGAGAATTGAAATTTTAGGGATCACACTTAAATAACCGTTTTCATATCCATAGTGCACTAGGGGTATGACATTCTCCGTTTGCTGATCGATTCGTCCAATCCAGGCCATCCGAAATTCTCCATACTTTACTACGATGCGACATGCTTCAGAAAAAACTTGTGCTGAATTAGTGGCATGAACTACCATCTTATTGATTTGACTTGTAACGGCTAAAAGGCGGCTGGTTTTTCTGAGTTCAATCTCTGCCTTCTTGCGTTCCGTAATGTCGATCAGAAACCCGTCCCGTATAAAGTTGGCTTCACCAATCTTTCTTAATTTAGAACGCATGTGCATCCAACGAACATCACCATTTTTATGGATCATTCTTATTTCTTCGTCAAATACCTCTAGTGATTCATAATCACTTTGTGACTTGAGGAGCAGGTGAACATCCTCGGGGTGTATGACACTAAAAATAAACTTAGGATCAGCCAGAAATTTGCTTATCGGTTCTCCCGTAATTTTTTCAATGCCAATACTGATAAAATTAAAACCCCTTCCACCATCCTTATAGTATGCCTGGTATAAAACCCCATTCGGAATATTCGATGCCAAGCTACGCAGCGACTCGTCAGTCTTTTTAATTTCCTCCAGACTTTCTTTAAGCGTAGTTATGTCAAGTTCTATAGCAATAAAACCATTTAGTATGTTATGTTCATAGAGTGGTATCACTTCTATATCCAGCCAATATTTTTTTCCTGTTTTGCTATAGTTGAGCAACTCTACTTTAATGTCTTCTCCTTTTGAGAGCGCATGATGCATACGTTGAATTGTTTCAGGTTTGGTTTCAGGTCCTTGCAGAAACTTGGGATTTCTACCCATAACTTCATGGCTAGAGTACTCTGTAATACGCTCGAAACCATCATTCACCCACGTGATTTTTTGATCGGCATCGGTAATTATTACGGCATTGTTGGTTCGGCTGGCAATCATGGCCAACTTGTTTACTTCCTTTTCCAGTTTTTTCTTTTCACTTATATCGGTAATCACAGCCATGGCCTTAAACACCTTTCCATTCTCATACTCACGGCTTGCCGAAAGCAGCGTATCCAATATCTGTCCGTCTTTGGTTCTAAATTGATGCTCTACATTGTTTACTTTACCTGTTTTGAACAGTTCGGGTATATCAATTTCTCGTGCCTTCACTCGCGATTCTTCTGTAAGGAAATCAGTCGATTTTTTACCGAGCACTTCTTCGCGAGTGTAACCCATTTTCTGAAGCCAATAGTCACTTACGCGCACTATCCTTTCGTTTTCATCAATGGCGTGCATCATAGCAGGTGTATGATTATAAAGAAGCTTGAAACGCTCTTCACTTTGCCTTAGATTTTCTTCTGCTTTTTTTCTTGCCGTTATATCCAGTTTTGTTCCTAATAT
>DPLR01000552.1 GCA_003541895.1 Cytophagales bacterium
ATTTACAGGCGCACCTTCAACTTCATCTGTCACTTTATATTTTCCTGAATAGATCAATTCAGGAGGTACTCTTTCATCAAAAGACTCCGGATATTTTTTTGCGTACTCATTATGAAAAACATCGTGGCGTGCAGAGGTAAGTCCGTTGCTACCCATGCCTCCATTGTATTCATTTTCGTAAGTAGCTTTTCCAAATGATGTTAAAGCAACAATCACGTCACCAGCTTTAATCTTACTATTGTCGATTACTTCATCACGTTTCATCCGAGCAGTAACAGTACTATCAACAATTATCGTTCGCACTAAGTCGCCAACGTCTGCAGTCTCACCGCCTGTGCTAAAAATTTGCATACCATTTTGGCGAAGCATGGCCAGCACTTCTTCAGTCCCTTCAATGATCGTTGAAATTACTTCCCCTGGAATCAGATTTTTATTTCTTCCAATAGTTGATGAAAGTGCTATCGGGCCCGTTGCTCCAACACAGAGCAAATCATCCACGTTCATGATGATTGCGTCTTGAGCAATACCCTTCCAAACATTGATGTCGCCCGTTTCTTTCCAATAGATGTAAGCCAACGATGATTTTGTGCCGGCACCATCCGCATGCATTATGGTGCAATACTTTTCATCGTTCGATAAAAAATCTGGCACAATTTTGCAGAATGCTTTAGGGAAAAGTCCTTTATCCAAGTTTTGAATGGCGCGGTGAACGTCTTCCTTGCTTGCCGAAACTCCGCGTAGGGTATAGCGATCTGTTTTCAAAGTATTTCTATTTCAACTTAACAGCAACAAAATAATATCCTGGTGAACTAAGCGCATTGTATTGATAGTTGCTGTAATACATTCGGGGTTGACGATAGCCACCTGCGCCATAACCGCTACCATAGCCACCGGGGCCAGGGGTGTTTCCGGCATTATTGTTATTATTTTTACTTTGAGGAATATATCTTCCCGTTTCAAATTCGACTCCTAGATTTTCGACATCGCTTTTTTTGATGCGGAAAGCTTTGAATGGAATTTTAGCTTCGTAAATGTAAGCTCCATCGTTTTGAGCAACAATGATTGCTTCAATGCCATTGGCCAAACCTAATCTACTAGAAACAATGTTTTGTTTGGCAAGGCCAATCAATTCAACAACTTCAACATCAGATATCAAATCTTTTTTCATCTGAACAAGGTTATTAATATCTGCTGAGCGATCAACAGCCTCTGGTTCATTCTTTTTAAACTCGCTGGCATCTTTTCCTACCGGATATTTCAATCCTACTTTTCCTTTTCTTTTGCCCGTTGGATTCAACTTTACCGAAAGACCAAAGAGTCCAATCTTCTGTTGGGTTATATCATCGGCTATTTTTAATCTCACATAAAGATTATCGGCATCGTTGGTAACATTGGAAAAAAATTTACCATCGGGGTCAATCCACCATTCACAACTCCAATCGCTAACATCGCCATCGATCTTCGGGGGTTTTTCAAAGGCAACGCTTTCCTTTACATTTTTTTGCGCCAATGCAGAGATTGATATTAGCGATAGTAAGAAAATACAGTTCTTCAACATAACTCAAATTTGTATTCAAAATTAGTGATTCCTTTAGAAAGACTTAACCTTTCAATCCAAGGTTATAAAAAAAATGCCAAGCAATAATTCCCATGCAAACAGAAACATTCAACGAGTGCTTGGTTCCTTCTTGCGGTATTTCAATTGACCGGTCGGCTAATTCGATCACGGGATCGCTTACTCCATTTACTTCGTTGCCAAATACAAGGCAATATTTTTGCAATTTATTAGGCACAAATTCCTGAAGGGAAACCGACTCGGTTGTCTGCTCTACAACCAATATCTCATACTTTTCTTCTTTCAATTTTTTAATCGCTTCTTCCGGCTTCTCAACATATTCCCAAGCAACCGATTCCGTTGAACCAAGGGCCGTTTTATGAATCTCGCGGTGTGGCGGTGTGCCCGTGATTCCTGTTAAATAAATTTTTTCAAGTCGAAACGCATCTGCTGTGCGAAATACTGAACCAACATTATGAAGACTACGAACATTGTCTAATAAAATGGAGACCGAAATCTTCTCGGAATTTTTGAATTGATCAATCGACACACGACCAAGTTCTTCAAGTTTTAATTTTTTCATGCGTTCAACCTTAGCTGATTGGATAAATCTATTACCTCTTTTGCCTCGCGCACATCATGGACTCTAAGTATCGAAGCGCCTTTCAAAAGTGCGATTGTATTCAATGCAGAGGTTCCGTTTAATGCTCCCTCTGGATTTGTTTTCAACGTTTTCCAAATCATTGATTTTCTCGAAAGGCCAACGAGAATTGGCTTGCCTGCAATTTGTAAGAAATCCAGTTTATTAAGCAATTCAAAATTTTGCTCCACTGTTTTTGCAAACCCAAAACCAGGGTCAACCAAAATATCTTTAACTCCAGAGTTTTGAAGAAGAGAAACTTTTTTATGAAAATAATCGAGCATTTCTTTCAAAAGATTTTCATACGATGTTTGTTGGGCCATGGTTTGTTGAGCGCCGCGCATGTGCATCAAAA
>DPLR01000122.1 GCA_003541895.1 Cytophagales bacterium
TCTTGCGCAAATTCATGGCTGATATGAATTCTGTTGAAGCGATGGAATTCCTTCTCAACAAAATGAAAGGCACACGTAACAACGAAGAGTTTTTGATCTCGATGAACGGATAGTCTTAATTACCGATTATCGATGAGAGGATTAGCCAATGAGAAGTCATTGGCTTTTTCGTTTGAAACCATTTGCCCATTGACTAATTTGCACATCGACTAATTATTTCCTTATGTCAATTAAATCGCGGTTTAGCACAGAAGAGCTTGAACGGATCAAAGCAGCAGTGCACAAAGCGGAAGATAAAATATCGGGCGAAATCGTGCCCGTGTTTGTGGAGAAGAGCGGGTTTTATTCCATCGCCAATTATCGGGCAGGTATTGTTTTTGGGTCACTGTTCTTTATGCTAATTATTTTGGCCGATCGTTATTATCCATCGGTGGCTATCTACGATCCTTTAAAAATTTTTCTGGCCGTACTTATCATAGGCGTGGCTGGTGCGTTTGTCTCTCATTTTGTGAATGCCGTGCAAAAATTATTTGTAAGTCAGGAGCATCTTGATCGTGCCACACGTCAACGCGCGGAATCGTCTTTCATGCGCGAAGAAGTTTTCAATACTCGTTTTCGCACAGGCATCATGATCTTCATCTCCTTTTTTGAACGCGAAGTGATTGTCATGGCCGACCGCGGCATAAGTAAAGTAGTAGAACAGAAAGAGTGGGACAACATTGTGAAGGGTATCATTGAAAACAATCGCAAAGACAAAGTTGTGGATGGCATAGAAGCGGCAATCTTGCGGTGTGGTGAAATTCTTTTAGAGAAAGGATTTATTAAAAGAGCCGATGATGTGAATGAACTTCGCGATGACCTTCGGATTGAATAATTTTTTGAAAGGCTTTAACCTCAACTTTGTGCTTCGCATACTATTTTTTTCAATCCTTGTTTCAGCTTCTTTTGTACTGCAGGCGCAGCGGGCTGTTCCTGAGCACGGAGGTGTATGGATGCACGATGAAGCCAACGTTTTGTCAGCTTCAACGAAAGCCCAACTCGAAACTTTATTGAAAGCCGAGCGCGATTCTACTTCCAATCAAATTGCCGTGTTAATCATTCCTTCCCTCGAAGGCGATGACATTGATAGTTATGGAATTCGCGTTGCCGAGGCATGGAAGCCTGGCATGAAAGACAAAGACAACGGTGTGATTTTAATTGTCGCCATTCAAGACAGAAAAGTTAGAATAGAGGTTGGTCAGGGGTTAGAAGGAGTGTTGACAGACGCCATGTCGAGTAGAATCAACCGAAATGAAATTGCGCCCCGCTTTCGTCAAGGAGATTATGACGGTGGTGTAAAGGCAGGAGTAATCGCCATCATTCAAACGATCAAAGGTCAGTATGTAAACACAGAACCACCCCAACGCAAAAGAGGCGGACGCTCACCCTGGAGCACCGTGATTATAATAATTATTCTATTAGTCATTATGTCGCGGAGACGAGGTGGCGGTGGTTTCGGAGGTTTTCTGTTGGGCTCAATGCTTGGCAGCAGCATGCGCGGGGGGGATGACTCTTGGAGTTCAGGCTCTGACTTTGGTGGAGGCGGAAGTTTTGGTGGAGGCGGATCGAGCGATTCTTGGTAAGAAGAATTCAGAATTTTGAATGTAGAACTGCGAATGAAGAAAGCCTTGTTCCATAAACTTCTATTTTGCTTTTTCCTTTTTGTAAACTCCTATTCATTTGCTCAGAAGACAGTACCCGAACTGTGGGGCCAGCGGGTTCATGACGATGCCCATGCACTGAAACAAGAGACGGTAGATCACCTTGAAAAAAGTTTAAAAGCCTACGAAGATTCAACTTCCAATCAAATCGCGATCTTACTCATTCAATCATTAGATGGCGATGTGATCGAAGAATATTCCATTCGCGTGGCCGAAAAATGGAAGCTCGGACAAAAAGGAAAAGACAATGGCGTGCTTCTGCTTGTGGCGGTTGACGATCACAAAATGAGAATAGAAGTTGGCCAAGGTCTGGAAGGAGTCTTGACCGATGCGTTGAGTAGCAGAATTATTCGAAATGAAATTGCTCCTGAATTTCGTAGGGGAGATTATGATGCAGGTGTAATTGCCGGCATTAGTGGAATTATCAAGGCCATTGGTGGAGAGTATAAAGCTGATAACTCAACAATCAGTTCTTTTGACATTGCATTGATCATTATTGCCATTTTATTTTTTGGAGGAGTTCTCGTATTCTCGTTCATCAAGGAGTTTAGATCATCAAAAGATGGCAAGGTCAATTCAGGAAATAAAATCAATCCAACCTTGAAAAAAATGAAGAATGGTAGCAAATCAACTTTTCCCGTTCCTTTTGGTTTTGGAAGTGGTTGGTCGTCAAGCAGTGGGTTTTCAAGCGGATCTTCATCCAGTAGTTTTTTTGGCGGAGGTGGAAGTTTGGGAGGTGGAGGTTCAAGTGGTTCGTGGTAAAGTGAACGTAGAATTTAGAATTGCATGAAAAAACTTTTACTCTTTTTTTCCCTTTTTATTTCGAGCTATTTATTTGCTCAAAAAGCTGTTCCGGAACTCTGGGGCCAACGCGTGCATGACGATGCCCATGCGCTGAAACAAGAATCGGTCGATCTACTTGAAAAAAGTTTGAAAGCCTACGAAGATTCTACTTCCAACCAAATCGCAATCTTGCTCATTCAATCGTTGGATGGCGATGTTCTCGAAGAATATTCTATTCGCGTGGCCGAAAAATGGAAGCTCGGACAAAAAGGAAAAGACAACGGGGTGCTTTTGCTCGTGGCCGTTGATGATCACAAAATGAGAATTGAAGTGGGCCAAGGTTTAGAAGGAGTTTTAACCGATGCGTTGAGCAGCCGAATTATCCGAAATGAAATTGCTCCTGAATTTCGTAGGGGAGATTATGATGC
>DPLR01000301.1:0-9014 GCA_003541895.1 Cytophagales bacterium
TGATCAATTTATTCGATGACAACTCAAACGATATTACGCAATGGATTGTAGATACCGATCATAAATTTCCTTACTCGTTTCATCACCCGTATTTTGATAATGAGATATTAAATGACATTCGAAATGCGAGGTTAAATGGCGTGTCCTATTTTTCCAATGTCTATTCATTTGAAGAAAAGAATAAATTCTGGAATCATTATTTTGAACATACCGATTTCAAAAGATTTCCAGATGAATTAAAGCAAATCATTTTGGCCAAAGAAAGCTATGCCCAAAGCATGGCCCTTGAAAAACACTCAGGTATTTTAAACCCCAATATAAATGGCAAAGTGCTGGACGCTGCCCAGCGCGAAATACTTGAGCGCTTTGCAAAAGTCTTTGAACAATCTTACATACGCTTCCTTGACTTACAAAAGGCTGAGTCACAAGCACGCGAAGCACAAATCGAAACTGCTCTTGAGCGTGTGCGTGCGGTTGCCATGGCCATGCATAAGCCAGAAGAAATGCTCGACATGTGCAAGGTTATTGCCAATGAACTTCAAAAACTCAACATCGAAAAAGTTAAACTAGTAGAAACCCTAGTGTTTTATCCTGAAAAGGAAATTTTGCTTGATTATGAACATTACCCAATATCAAATCATACTTGCATTTCCACCATTGAATACAAAAAGCATCCCGCCATTTTAGATATGGCCAATAAAATGCTGTCAAGCAACGAAGGGTTCTATCACAATCGTTTGACCGGCCAGGAACTTAAGGAGTGGATCGCTTACATGCAGAGCATCAATCTATATGTTGAACCACAGCTATTAGTGGAAGATGAACTCAATTATTATTTTCATTCCATAGGTTCTGCTGCACTGGGTTTGGTAACATTCAGAATGCTGAACGATGAAGAGATTGGATTGTTCAAAAGACTTAGGAATGTTTTCGAGCTTGCCTACACCCGCTATGTTGACATTGAACGAGCTTTAGCCCAAGCACGCGAGGCACAAATTGAAGCTGCATTAGAAAAAGTGCGGAGCCGTACATTGGCCATGCAAAAATCGGATGAACTTGCAGAGACATCAGCCGTACTTTTTAAACAATTGATTGGCTTGGGCATTTCACCGAACCGGTTGTACATCACTTTGATTAAAGATGAAAATGGCGATGCGGAATTTTGGATCACCGATGAAGACGGCAGCAAAGTGAGCATGGCCTATGAAGACAACATGAATAGCAATGCTTCCTTCAAAAAAATGTTTGACGGTTGGAAAGCTAAAAAGCAATCCATGATCATCGACATGCAGGGCGAAGAATTGAAAAATTATTTTCAGCATCTTACGCAACTCAATGTTCCTTTCAAAGGTGGGCTTGAGCAAAAGCGAAGAGTGCAGCACCTCGCTTATTTTAGCAAAGGTTTTATCGGTATGGCTTCGCCCGATGAGCAGCCAGTAGAGACGATGCAATTGCTCGAACGGTTTGCTTATGTATTCAATCTCACCTTCACGCGTTTCCACGATTTGCAAATGGCCGAAGCTCATGCGTTACAGGCAGAGCAAGATTTGATCGAAATAAAAGCAGCAAGAAAAAAAGCAGAAGATGCGCTCACTGAATTGCAAGCCACGCAAAAGCAATTGATACAAAGTGAAAAGATGGCCAGCCTTGGCGAACTCACTGCAGGCATCGCACATGAAATTCAAAACCCATTGAACTTCGTAAATAATTTTTCTGAAGTAAGCAACGAGTTGATGGCGGAACTCAAAACCGAACTGGCAACTGGCAACCGAGAACTGGCAACCGAAATCGCAAATGATATTGCCGGTAACCTCGAGAAAATAAATCATCACGGCAAACGTGCTGCCGATATTGTGAAAGGAATGCTGCAACACTCGCGCACGAGCTCCGGCCAAAAAGAATTAACAGACATCAATGCGCTTTGCGATGAATATCTGCGCTTAGCTTATCACGGCCTCCGCGCGAAAGACAAATCTTTCAACGCAAAATTTGAAACAGATTTCGATTCGTCAATTCCAAAAATAAATGTGATCCCGCAAGACATCGGCAGAGTGATCTTGAATTTGATCAATAATGCTTTCTATGCAGTGAACGAAAAAGCGAAGCTGCAAGCAGCTGGCTTCGAGTCTCTGGTTAAAGTCACTACTAAAAAACTCGAAGACAAAATTGTAATACGAGTTGCTGACAATGGCAATGGAATCCCCAACTCCATCAAAGAAAAAATATTTCAGCCCTTCTTCACCACAAAACCAACCGGGCAAGGAACAGGACTCGGGCTTTCACTTGCTTATGACATTGTGACGAAGGGACATGGGGGTGAGTTGAAGGTTGAGACAAAAGAGGGAGAAGGCTCAATTTTCGTTATTCTTCTAAATAGTTAAACAATGAAAAAATCAATCATTCTTTTTTTCATGGCTTCAAGCCTTCTGTTAAAAGGGCAAGAAATTATTGAAGATAAAATACGGCACTCGCTCGATTCGATTTTTCGAAAAATGGAATCAGAGAAAGATGAAAACAAACGTCTCGATTTATTATTGAGCGTTTATTCAACACAAATTGATGCGTTCCCATTGCTTACGCTTGAAGCCTACGAAAAACTATTTCTTATCTCTCAAAAAATTAAAGATCCGCTCTGCGAATCAGCGGCTTGGAGTTTTGCAGGTCAAGGGTATCGCTTGTCGGGCAATTATATCAAGGCACTTGAATGCCATCACAAGGCAGTAGCCCTTGCTGAGAAAACAAGAAACCTCGGCTTGTTAGCATACGCCCAAAATCAGCTTGCTCACGTTTATAAAGACCGTGATGAGTTTGATATGGCGCTTCACTTTTATCTAACTTCAAAAGCAAACGCTAATAAGAACAAAATCACCCGCATTGCTTATTGGCCGATGATGAACCTTGGAGCAATTTATATTGGCTTGAATCAATTGGATTCCTCTTTGTATTATTCAAATCAAGTTTACAACAGCCATCAAATTGATGTTTACAGCTCTTACATATTAATGAACATTGCGGTAGCGAATAGCAAGAAGGGAAACCAAAAGGAGGCTGAAAAATATTTTAAGAAGGCAATCGATGAAGCATCTCTTATATCAGCCTCGGGCAGATTCAAAGTGCTCAATTACCAAGCATATGCTGAACATTTCAGGAGGTTCGGTCAACTTGATTCATGTATTAAGTACGCCAAGAAAGCGATTCAATCAGTTCACAACACTGTATTCCAATATTTAGAATTGAAGCCTGCGAAATTGCTCACCGATATATATCAAAACATAAATGCCGATAGCACATTGAAATATTTGAAACTGTTTCAAGCCACCAATGATAGTCTTTACAGCACCCAGGCCAACCAACAATTGCGAATGATGACTTTTGAAGAAGAACAACGGCAGCAAGAACTGGCGAAAGAAAAAATAAATTACCAGAGCAAAATTAGGATCAATATTATGCTAAGTGTAATCACCGTGTTTTCTGTTGTAGCGATTGTCTTGTACCGCAATAACCGACAAAAACAAAAAGCCAATGCAGTGTTAGAAAAAACGTTGGCCGACTTGAAATCTACGCAAACCCAACTTATTCAATCTGAAAAGATGGCTTCGCTCGGTGAGCTTACAGCCGGTATTGCTCATGAGATTCAAAACCCGCTCAACTTCGTGAATAATTTTTCAGAAGTAAACCAAGAGTTGATTGGTGAAATGAGATCTGAAATTGAAAAAGGAAATCATGATGAAGCAAAATTGCTTGCCAAAGACATTGAAGAGAATGAGCAGAAAATAAATCACCACGGCAAACGTGCTGATGCCATCGTGAAAGGTATGCTTCAACACTCGCGCACGAGTTCGGGCCAAAAAGAATTGACCGACATCAATGCGTTGTGCGATGAATATTTGCGATTGGCCTATCACGGCCTCCGCGCGAAAGACAAAACGTTCAACGCCAAATTTGAAACTGATTTCGATTCATCGCTTCCAAAAATTAATGTCATTCCACAAGATATAGGCCGAGTGATTTTGAATTTGATCAACAACGCATTTTATGCCGTGAACGAAAGGCTTCGACAAGCTCAGCCCGATAGTAACTATGAACCGCTAGTTAAAGTCGCCACAAAAAATCTTAGCGATAAAATTGAAATCCACGTGCAAGACAATGGCAACGGAATTCCAGACTCAGTCAAAGAAAAAATATTTCAGCCTTTCTTCACGACCAAACCAACAGGGCAAGGAACTGGACTTGGGCTTTCGCTTGCTTATGATATTGTGACAAAAAGCCATGGGGGGAATCTGATTGTACAACCTAATGCAACGCAAGGGGCTGAATTTACTATCATTCTACCGGCATCATAAAATGCAACGCTATCTTTAAGAACTCATAAACTTGTTAACACTATTCTGAATTTATGTATTTACAAATTATACTGGCTATAGTTATCCTTAATTTCCTACGTAAAACAGTTCGTGAAAACGGTCAGCTTGTTAAGTGGAACAAATTACTTCTAGGAGGAATCATTTTTTCTGTTGCGTTGGTGGCACTGGAAATCCTCGCCAATAAAAACATATTCATTTTATGGATAGGTCATGCGCTCCTTCTCTCTCTTGTTTATCTTATCTATACCAAAGAAGAATTTAAGTCGGCCAAGCCATTGATGATTGCGCTGTTGCCGTTGATCATTGCTGCTCTTATAAATGATTTGGTTGAAAATACGGCTCCCGATTTTTATAAATCATGGGAGAATTATTTTGAAACGGTTCAAAATTTTGCGGTACTATGGTCGCTTGCCTATTGGTTCATTACCCGTAGACAGAGAAAAGCATTAGAGGAAGAGAAGCGAAAAGCCGAAGAGAAAGAAAGAGAATTTCAGCTTTCAGAAAAACTCAAAGCTCAACTTGAAGTGCAAGTAGCGGAACGCACCGCAGAACTTACCGAGCAGAAAAAGGAACTCGAAAAAGCTTTTGAGAATTTGAAAGCAACACAAACTCAGTTGATCCAATCCGAAAAGATGGCATCGCTGGGCGAACTCACTGCAGGCATCGCACATGAGATACAGAACCCATTAAACTTCGTGAATAATTTTTCCGAAGTGAGCAACGAACTCATAGCTGAAATGAAAACAGAACTGGCAGCCGGCAACCGGGAACTGGCAACTGAAATCGCTGATGACATTGCCGGGAACCAAGAAAAAATAAATCACCACGGCAAGCGCGCTGCCGACATTGTGAAAGGAATGCTGCAACACTCACGTAATAGCTCAGGCCAAAAAGAATTGACCGACATCAATGCGCTGTGCGATGAATATTTGCGATTGGCTTATCACGGCCTCCCGCGCAAAAGACAAAACGTTCAATGCGAAGTTCGAAACGGATTTCGATTCGTCTATTCCAAAGATCAACGTGATCACTCAGGATATTGGAAGAGTGATTTTGAATTTAATCAACAATGCGTTTTACACGGTGAGTGAGAAAGCAAAATTGCAAACGGCTGGCTTCGAGCCGCTGGTTAAAGTCATCACTAAAAATCTTGAAGATAAAATTGAAATCAGCGTGCAAGACAACGGCAATGGAATTCCTGATTCTATCAAGGAAAAAATATTTCAGCCATTCTTCACTACCAAACCAACGGGACAAGGCACTGGGTTGGGCTTATCATTGAGCTATGATATTGTGAAAGCACATGGAGGTGAATTAACAGTAAAGACAAAGGATGGCGATGGGAGTGAGTTTATTATTAAGATGCCCATAGTCTGAACTAAGTAGAGATTTATGATATCGTGAAAACCAAAGTTGTGGAAGTTGAACCGAAAACAAATGAAGGCAGTCAATTTAAAACACATGCTCATGTTTAAAGTTAGTCACTCCTATACACTTGCCCTTACAATACTAGTCTTCCTTTCAAGTCTTGAAGGCAGCGCTCAACAACTCCAAAAATTTGATTCAATAAAAGCAATTCTAAATAATACCCCACAAAATGACTCCGTGCGACTTGAACTTCTGATTAGATTGTCAAATATAAGTAGGCTGATTTCACCTGATTCTGGCATATTGTATGGAACACAAGCGGTTGATCTAGCTTACCAAATCAATTCGATACAAGGCCAAATTAATTCGTTAGGGTTTCTAAGCTTCGCCTACTATGATTTTGGAGATCTTCCGAAGGCTCTTGGTTTAGCACTAAAGGCATATCAGTTGGCCAAAGATAACCATGCCGAAAAATATGCTTCAGCTTCGGTAACAAATATTGGCTACATCTATTTGAAGTTGCAAGATTTTCCTAAAGCATTACACTATTTCCGCCTGCAAGCATTAATCGGTGGCCCGGGGGGTGTTTTCGCTAAGGAACATTTGGCGGAAGTCTATTTAGCAATGAATCAACTTGATTCAGCATCATACTATGCAAGCGAGTCGCTTAAGGATTTTCAAAGACGCAAAGTTTTTGGATTGTATGTATATGCGGTGCTGGGTGATATAGCGCTAAAACAAGGCAATCTCAACCATGCGATTGAATTTTATAAAAAAGGACTCCAGGTGGCCGGAAAAGAAAATTCGATAAGGGAGGCAGCAAGGTATCATATTCGACTAGCAAGATATTATATAGCGTTAAATCAACTTGATTCCAGCATTTACTATGCAAAAAAAGCATTCGAGGAAGCGGGGTCAAATTCATATAAACAAATTCTCCTGGATGCAACTTCATTGTTATCCAGTTTATATGAATCAACAGATACAAAACAAGCCCTTCACTATTACAAGTTAACAACTAAGCTAAAGGAAGAATTAATAGGAGCTGGCAACATTAAGACGATTCAAAATATGATTGCACTGGATGAGGAAAATCAACGGCAAATAAATGAAACCAAAAAGGAATACGAACGGCAACTTAAGCAGTATGGATTTATTTTTGGGCTACTGGTCCTTGCTATTTTAGCCATTGGTCAATATCGCAATAACATCCGAAAGCAGAAAGCCAATGCGCTGTTGCTCCGACAGAAGGAAGAAATTCAGTCAACGCTTACGCTACTTAAATCCACACAATCACAACTTATTCAATCTGAAAAGATGGCCAGCCTTGGCGAACTCACCGCGGGCATTGCACATGAAATACAGAATCCACTGAACTTTGTCAATAATTTTTCTGAAGTGAGTAATGAGTTGATGGATGAACTCAAAACCGAACTGGCAACTGGCAACCGAGAATTGGCAACCGAAATCGCTAATGACATTGCTAGCAACCTTGAAAAAATAAACCACCACGGCAAACGTGCCGATGCCATTGTGAAAGGAATGCTCCAACACTCACGTACCAGCACTGGTCAAAAAGAATTGACCGACATCAATTCTTTGTGCGATGAATATTTACGCCTAAGTTACCACGGCCTTCGTGCCAAAGACAAATCATTTAATGCAAAATTCGAAACGGATTTCGATTCGTCTCTTCCCAAAATCAATGTGATCCCTCAAGATATTGGCAGAGTGATTTTGAATTTGATCAACAATGCTTTTTATGCAGTGAATGAGAGGCTTCGACAAGCTCAGCCTGACAAGGGTTATGAACCGCTAGTGAAAGTGATTACTAAAAACCTCCGAGACAAAATTCAAATCTGTGTGCAAGACAATGGCAGTGGCATCCCTGAGAAAGTAAAGGAAAAAATTTTTCAACCCTTCTTTACCACTAAGCCGACTGGACAAGGCACAGGGCTTGGTTTGTCTTTGAGTTATGATATTGTGAAGGCACATGGTGGAGAAATAAAAATCCAGGACATGAAAGGAGAAGGTGCTGAGTTTATTATTATGCTTCCTTTTAAATCCATTTGATGATAAAAGTAATAACATATACCCTGCTTATCCTGCTCATAGGTAAACCCGGCATATCTCAAATCAGGACAGAAATTGATTCTCTTCATCATAAACTAGAAAATGCCGATCAGGATACGAGCCGTGTGATCCTTATGACAGACCTGGGTTATTGGTATCTCAGTATTAATCCTGATTCTTCAATGATGTTTGGCAATCGAGCATTGGTGTTGGCGCAACAAATAAAATATTTACGCGGGCAAGCAAGATCTTTGGCAACCCTGGGAAATACTACCCGTTTTTTGGGCGATATTCCTAAAGGCATGGAATTATTATTCGATGGTTTGCAAATTTCGAAAAAGTATGACTTTCCTTTTGAATCGGCTTTGTGCTTAAATGATATTGGGGTTATTTATGCAGACGAGCTACAGGATTATTCAAAAGCCTTAATTTATTTTAGTCAGGCGAGGTTATTTTATAACAGGGCGCACCATAACACCATGGAAGAAAAATATGGAATTTTTTTTGACATCGATGCGGGAATTTCATATCAACAAACCGGTCAATTGGATTCATCATTGTTCTATCGCCAAAGATCACTTAACAAAGCAATTTCACTGCAATCTGGACCATACCCGGTGACACTTATGATGATGGGGGATTTGCAATTTGAAATGGGCAACCCAAAGTTGGCGATGGAGTATTTACATGAAAGTATCCGCGTAAATCAAAAATCGTTCGATCCTCGCACAGCTGCTGAAGCATACAATTCTTTGGCAGGCTATTTCAGAATAATGAAGCAACCGGATTCTTCTGTTTTTTATGCAAAGAAGGCACTTGCTGATGCTCAATCGATAAATCATAAACAAGCAATTCTTAAAGCCAGCATCCTCCTGGCGGGACTCTATGAGTCAGCAAACATTGACGAAGCATATAAGTATTTAAAAATTGCGAGGATCGTAAACGAGGAGTTATATGGCGCAAGAAAAGTTCAGAACCTGCAAAGACTCATTTCTACTCAACAGGAACGTCAAAGGGAAACAGAAGCCGCTAAGATTGCTTACCAGAACCAGCTAAAACAGTATGCATTACTGGCAGGATTGGGGATAATGTTTTTATTTGGTTTTATCCTATACCGTAATGACAGACAAAAGCAGAAAGCTAATAAAGTTTTAGTAGCAACGCTTAGTAATCTCAAATCCACCCAATCCCAACTCATCCAATCCGAAA
>DPLR01000301.1:9331-9517 GCA_003541895.1 Cytophagales bacterium
ACTTCGTGAATAATTTTTCAGAAGTGAGCAATGAGCTCATTGAAGAGTTAAAAGTTGAAAAGTTAAAAGTTAAAAGGGATGAGAGACTAGAAGAAGAAATCCTCAACGACATTTCGAGTAATCTGGAAAAAATAAATACGCACGGAAAACGAGCAGGCGATATTGTAAAAGGGATGCTGCAACACT
>DPLR01000517.1 GCA_003541895.1 Cytophagales bacterium
AAATAGACATTTGTTTCTTCAAAGGATTGATTTCCTTCCGGCAAACGGATGCTCACATTTCTTCCATAAAGGCGAGCCGTTTCTTCCACCTCTGGAAAATATTCTTTCAACACCGGGGCGATGGGGGGAGGCGTGCTGGCCAGCTTCAACCCGTTGGATACCAGGTACCCAAAGCGGTAAAGTCGTGATGCTTTTTCGTGAAACTGATCATAACTTAGTTCGCTCCTGGTGTAGGCGAAAATCAACAGCGCGAGTGAGAGCCCGCAGGTGAGGCCAACAAAATTGATCACTGAATAAATTTTGTAGCGAAGAATATTTCGCCAAGCAGTTTTGAGAAAGTTCTTAACCATACTATCTACAAATTAAAATCTTACTCACTCCTCAAACTATCCACTGGATTTCCGATAGCTGCTTTTAGCGACTGAAATCCTATGGTTAACAATCCAACAATCACGGCAACACAACCAGCAGCAACAACCACTAGTATATCAAAGCCAATACGGTAGGCAAAACCTTGTAGCCACCACGTTTCCAATCCATACCAGGTTAACGGAATAGCCAACACAAATGCAAGAAGAATCAGTTTTGCAAAATCCCTTGTCAACAATACTACAACCGTAGATACACTGGCTCCCATAATTTTTCTAATCGAGATTTCTTTCGAGCGTTGTTGTGTTGCGTATGTAACCAAACCAAACAAACCCAAGCATGCAATAATAATAGCAAGGCAAGTGAAGAAAATAAAAACTTTGCCCATGCGCTGCTCGGTCTTGAATTGTGAATCAAAATTTTGATCGAGAAAAGAAAATTCAAAAGGCGCTTGTGGCGCATATTTTTTCCAGATGCGCTCAACCAATTTCACCTTCTCTTGCACATTTCCGGGCGTTAGCCGAATGGCCATTTCAAAATTGGGTTCTGAGCCAAGAAGTATCACCATTGGCCGAATGCTTCCTTTGAGCGATTGAAAATTAAAATCTTTCAATATGCCGATCACTTCCAGCCGTTTCGATTTTGGCCCATCACTTGTGATAATGGCTTTACCTTCAAAATCTTCATAACCTAATTGTTTGGCGGCTGTTTCATTAATTACAACGGCACTGGAGTCGGATGGATGATCGCGCGAAAAAAATCTTCCTTTAAGCATCGTGTAGCCGAGCGCTTTCAAATGATCGTAATCCATTTGATAAATACTCATGAAATGTTCTTGTCCGGTGTTGGCCGCCTTCATTACGGTACTCCAATCTACATTGGGCGGCAAACGATTGGCATAACTTGCGGCCACAATCTCAGGGTATCGCATCAATTCATTTTTAAATGCAACTGCGTTTTTATCTAGGTTGATGGTGTGAAGAAGTCCCATCACGTTCTCCTTATCAAAACCCAAATTTTTATTTTGAATAAAATTGAGTTGCCGATAAATCATGAGCGTAGAGATAATTAAGCTAATGGATATAACAAACTGAAACACCACGAGCCCATTTCGAATACCGGAACTTCGCATGCCTGCCCTTACCTTTCCCTTCAAAACTTCAACTGCCTTAAATGACGTCAGATAAAATGCCGGATAACTGCCTGCGAGTAACCCGATGAGCAAAATGAAAGCAATCATACCAAGAACAAATTGAGGCTGCATTAATTGAATGAATTCAATTCGTTTGCCTGTGAGCACATTAAAATAATTTAGCGAGGCTGAAATCAGAACCAAAGAAAGGATTACAGCTAGGATTGTATAAACATAAGACTCCAATAGAAACTGCCCCATGAGTCTTGAGCGAAGTGCACCGATCGTTTTGCGTACACCAACTTCCTTGGCACGACTGGCCGAACGCGCAGTACTTAAATTCATGAAGTTGATGCAGGCCAGCACAATGATGAACAAAGCAATGGCGCCAAATAAATACAGATATTGAATGTTACCATTCGGCTCGAGTTCATCATTGAATTGCGATCGAAGGTGTATATCTAGCAATGGAAAAGAACTGAAGCCAACATTGCCGCCTTGCTCTTTAAATTGCTTCAATGAGAGAGACAAAAAACGTTCAATTTCCTTGGCACAATATTTCTCAATAAAATAATCATACTTTTTATTCACTTCTTGGATGTCTGCTTTCGGATACGTTTTGAAATACGTTACTACCGATGAGTTGAGCCATATGGGATTATGGAGTTGCTCCCAACTTTGAATGGACAATACAAAATCAAATTGCAGATGAGAATTACTCGGAACATCCTCAGCAATAGCTGTAACTTCTGCCGTTGTTTCACCTTTGCTTCCAATGGCTAATATTTTTCCAATCGGGCTGGCGTCACCCCTTCCTTTATAATCGAAATATTTTCGTGCCGTAGATTCTGTGATTACAATTTTGCCCGAACCCTTGAGCGCCTCTTTCGCATTGCCGGCAATGAGTTTGAAATTAAAAAACTGAAAGAAATTTGAATCAGCTACATAAAAATGTTTTTCGGTAAAAGTTTTTTCATTGAAGCGAACAGGAATCGTATTCCATTTAGTAACACGCACAACCGACTCCACTTGAGGCACTTCATTTTTCATGGCTTCGGCCATGGGTATTCCTGTCTCCGTTGATGCTACATCCTGACCGTTAACACGTGCTTGAAAATTGATGCGATACATTCGATCTCCATCCGGATGGAAACGATCGTAGCTTAGTTCATCGCTGATGTAGAGCACCAACATCAAACAACTCGCGATGCCTAAGGTCAATCCAAAAATATTGATTGCCGAATACACCTTTTGGCGAGCAAGGATTCGTAAAGCGGTGGTTAAATAATTTTTTAGCATATCGTTTTTATTTTAAACGTTATTCACTTCGCAAACTCTCAACGGGATTACCCATAGCTGATTTGATCGATTCAAAACTTACCGTGAGCAAAGCAATGGCCAATGCAACCAATCCAGCTAATGCAAATACAATCCACTCAATTGAAATTTTATAAGCAAATCCTTCAAGCCATTTACTCATACCATACCATGCTAACGGAACAGCAAAGACAAACGCAATCAACACCAACTTCACAAACTCAGCTGACATCATTGCCACAATTTGTTGCACACTTGCGCCCATCACTTTGCGGATACCGATTTCTTTGAATCGTCTTTCGGCCATGTACGATGAAAGTCCATAGAGACCAAGGCCACAGATGATCATGGCAATAAAACCGAAACTGGTAATGATCTTTGAAACACGTTTATCTTCATCGTATTGTTTTTGAATTGTCTGATCGAGGAACGAATATTCAAAAGGTGTATCATGAACCAACGATTTCCACGTTTGGTCAATGGATTGAACAGTGGTTTCAAAACCAGTTGAGGCAACCGAAATAATCATGTAATCAAATCGCTTGGTGCTATCCGCTAATTCAAACAAGATCGGTTTGATTTCTTCGTGTAAAGAATTCTGATGAAAATCTTCCATTACTCCAATCACTTGGAAGTCATATTTTTTTCCCTGCCAATCGAAGTGCAAATTTTGGCCAACCATTTTTTCGGGAGTGAAACCCAATTTGGTTACAGCAGTTCTATTGAGAATCAATTTTCTGTCGCTATCCATTTTTCTGTTGTCAGTAAATGTGCGCCCACCAATCAACTTCATGTTGAGCATTTCCATGTAACCCACATCAACTATATTTCTTCTGATGTCAACCGCTTTGTCCATATTCCCGCCATCGGGATAAAACATCATGTCATTCCATATAGTAGTTCCCGGAATGTAACCCGATCCTGACACAGCATCGATCTTTCCGTTCTTCTCAAGTTCCTTTCTTAGTGCATCGTATTGCTGATGGGCTTCATCGGTGCGCAGCGGCAAAACAATTTTTGCATTCGAATCAAAACCTAAATTTTTTTCAATCATGAAATTAAGCTGACGAGAGATAATGAATACGCCACACACCAGCATGATGGCAATCCAGAACTGAAAAACTACCAACGCCTGACGCAATATGCCCGAGGAATTTCCAAGATTCAATTTCCCTTTGAGAACTTGTGCGGGCTGAAATGATGAAAGATAAAATGCCGGATAGCTACCGGCCACTAACCCAGTGATGACGGTTAAGACAACCGATGCCATGAGTAAGTAAGGAATATTTTGTGTGTTTAGTGAAATATTTTTATCCGTCAATTGATTAAAATAGGGAAGCACCAACTGAACCAATACCAAACTGATGATAATGCTGATAAGCACGATCACCATCGCTTCACCTAAAATCTGACTTACCAGTGAAGACCTAAACGCTCCCATCGTTTTACGAATACCGATCTCAGCGGCACGCTTCGTAGCTTTTGCCGTAGATAAATTCATGAAGTTGATGCACGCAATCAGCAATACAAAAACAGCAATCGATGCAACGACATATAGATATTTAATGCGAGGGTTTTGGTTTACATCCGACTTCAGGTAAATGTCTTTTACGGGTTCAAGTGAAAGTGTTTTATGCAGACCTAAAACCTTCATGGCTTCAGCTCCATGTTTCAGCAAAACTTCGTTCATCTTCTTTTCAACCGCAGTTTTGTTATGACCATGAACTAGTTTTAAATAGGAAGGCACAAAATTCTGACCAGCCCATTCTTTTTCTTTGATGATGTATTCGCCCCAACCTTCGCTGGTCATCGAAATAAAAAATTTGGCTTTGATGTGGCTGTTAAAATTTTGGCGAAACACGCCTGTCACTTTATAGTCCCGTAGTTTCCCGCCTTGACTGATTAAAATAACTTTATCCATCGCTGGCTCATTGCCAAAAAGTTTTTGCGCCAATCGCTCGCTCAACACCACGGAATTGCCAAGAACCAATGCTTTTTTAGGGTTGCCTTCTTTTAATTGATAAGAGAAAACATCGAACAGAGTAGAGTCGGCCAAATAACCATCCGTTTCATAAAAAAGATTTTCGCCATAGCGAATCAGATTGTGTGAAACAGTTGGTGGATTAATTACGCGAGCCGCAACCTCTACTTCAGGTATCTCATCTTTCATGGTCATCGCGATGGGCGGAGAAGCTGTTCCTAATTTTTGAAATCCGAGATCCGTTTGAAAGTGGGTTACGATGCGGTAAATATCTTCCGGTCTGTCGTGATGTTTGTCATAACTGATTTCATCTTGCACATACAGCGCCAACAGCAAGCAACACGCAACACCGAGCGCAAGCCCCATAATGTTGATGGTGGAATAAATACGGTTGCGCATAAGATTGCGCAAAGCAATTTTTAAATAATTACTGAGCATAAGTTGATTTTTTGTAGGACTCGTTCATAATCTGTTCATCAAATAAATAAAGGCAACTAGCCGTTGATAAACTAAATTAGTGCCATCAAAAAAGTGAGCTAATTCACTTAGAAATCAGGTTTTTAATAATTGACCGCGGACGAATGTGAACGAGAACGTCCGATTTCGGGCGTGCAAACAAAATGCGCCAGCCTTTCTTTTTGCGTACAATCGGGCATGGTCATTTCCCGATTTTAGTTAGTTTTGCAGCCACTTTTTACAAACCTGAGTTTTTATTGAATTTTTTGAATCTAAATCTATAAACCTGTGAACATCGTACTCTTTATTATCCCTGCTATTGGCCTGCTTGGCCTTGTAGTTACTGCCTTCAAATCATCTTGGGTAACCAAGCAAGATGCTGGAGAACCCAAAATGCAAGAACTCGCCAGCTTTATAGCCCGTGGCGCTATGGCTTTTTTGAAAGCTGAGTGGCGCATCTTAGGGGTTTTTGCATTAATCGCTGCCGTACTATTAGGATGGTCTGGAACTTTAATTGAAGAATCAAGCCCGATTATTGCCGTTTCTTTTATTATCGGTGCATTACTTTCAGGTACTCATGGTTTC
>DPLR01000009.1 GCA_003541895.1 Cytophagales bacterium
CAATCCCATCGCCCGCTCAAAAGGTGGAAAATGTTAGTAGAATCAACACAGTTGTATGGCGTCGTGGCCAAGTGGTAAGGCAAGGGTCTGCAAAATCCTCATCAGGGGTTCAAAGCCCCTCGACGCCTCTTCAAAAGCAAATCGAATGCGATTTGTCTTTTTTTGTTCATTTGTTTTTGAAAGAACAAAACATGTTAATCCCAATGAATGAGCAATCCTTTTTCTGGGAGAATTGTTCTATAATTGTGGAAAGGTCTTGATCTTTTATAATGCATTTTACTTACACCAGCCCAAATGATAAAAATACTTTATATTGAGGATGATTCGGCACATATTGAATTAACCAGCCGCGCGCTGGAAAACAGCGGGAATGAGTTTGACTTGCAAACTGCGTCGACTATCACTAATGCCTTTTCCTTACTAAAAGACAATTATTATGATGTAATCTTGAGTGATTATCGCCTGCCTGATGGTTCAGGATTGGATGTTATCAGAATTGCACAAGAACAAATGCTATCCACGGCAATTGTTCTCATCACAAATCTGGAGGATATCAATACAGCTGTTGCAGCGTTGAAGGCGGGGGCAGTGGATTATATAGTAAAGCAGAGTGATTACCTACTTAAACTTCCCATAGTTCTCAGCAACGCGCATAAACACACCCAAATCGAAAGACAAAAAAAAGCACTGTCTGAAATTGAAAATAAATATCGTAATATATTTGAAAATGCAGTGGAAGGAATTTTTCAATCTTCGCCTGACGGGCATTTCTTAAGTGTAAACCCCGCCATGGCAAAAATCTTTGGCTATAAATCTCCCGAAGATATGATCGAAAATATAAACAACATTGGTGTACAAATCCATCTTTTAGCAGACAGTCTTGAACAGTTCACCGAAAATATAACCAAAAATGGTGTCGTCGAAAATTTTGAAGCATTGAACCTAAAAAAAGATGGGAAGATAATTTGGACATCAACGAATGCCCGCCTTGTAAAAGATGGAAATGGACACACCTTATATTATGAAGGATCCATCACAGATATTACGAAACAAAAAAACGCAGATAAATTGCTCGAACGTCAACTTAAAGCGCTGACAGTTCTACATACTACATCTGTGGCTGGCACGCAGAGTAATACAGAAGATGAAATCATCGCACAAGTGACGCAGATTACCGCAAGCATTTATTCAGATGTCTGTGGTGTTCTACTCTTGAATGATCAGGGATATATACTAACCCCCCACCGATCATATATGGGCGCAAATGTTACCAATTGGGAAAATGGTTATCCGATCACTGAAGGAATTACAGGCAGGGCCGTAAGGACAGGAGGTTCAATTCGGATCAGCGATATCAATAACGATCCAAATTATATTCAAATAGCCTCGGAAACAAAGTCGGAAATGTGCGTCCCAATCCGGGTACACGAACGCATCATCGGTGTATTTAATGTGGAAAGCAAACAACTCGATGCCTTTGACGAAGAAGATGAACGCTTATTAAATACAATCGCGGGTGGATTGGGAACTGCAATCGAGAAACTGCGCCTCTTCGAAGCGGAACAGGCCCAACATCAGCGTGAAACGGCGATACTAAATTTGATACGTACCGCCGCATCCTCTCTTGACATCAATCTGGTTTTACAATCCATTCTTGATCAGCTTATCAAGGTGATTCCATCAGACGCCGGAACCATCCAGCTTTTGGATGGAAACCAATTAAATACGCTGGCCGCGATCGGACCTGAAGCAGTAAACTTCGCAAAGGGCGGACCCATTAAACTTAGTGAATATCCTCTTAATTATTATGTTGTCACCGAGAGTCAAACTGTGCGGGTTGATAACACCCTACTTGATAATCGGTATCAGTTCATCAATGACGCGTCAAACAACATATTATCGTTCCTGGGAATTCCCTTGATCGTAAAAGGTAAAACAATTGGGATGATCACACTTGATAGCTATCAATCATCTCATTTTACAGAACAGGATGAAGAACTTGGACTTGCCCTTGCCAACCATGCTTCGATTGCCATCGATAATGCGCGCTTATTCGATGTGGAACAAAAACGCCGCAAACAAGCAGAGATTCTACGCGAAGCAACCGGAACATTAACTTCATTCTTCGAACCAAATAAGCTTTTCGAGAATATTTTCGTTTCACTGGCAAAATTGGTGAACTATGACAGTGTTTCAATTGAATTGGTCAATAATGAGTATGTCGAAATTGTTGCGGGGCAAAATATCCCTGGCGAGTTGATTGGCAAGAAATATTTGTTCAACCCCAAAAAATGGGATGACAGCGGGAATCTACGCAAGCCCGTGATCATTTCAGATATTCAGGCAGAAGAACGCTTTGAGAAATTCGAGCAGACAAACTATATCCGCTGCTGGATGGGAATTCCATTATTATCAAAGGATAAAACCATTGGTTTTCTAAATTTTGACAGTCGAACACCTGATTTTTTCAACCAAGAACATGCAGCCATCGCCCAGACGTTTGCCAATCAGGTCGCAATTGCCATAGAAAATGCCCGTTTATTCCAGGAGGAAAGCCGCAGGTCACAAATTATTGAGGCAATGGCGAATATTGCAAATGAAATTGCGATAACTCGGGAAGTAATACCCGCCCTGGATAAGATCGCGGATCGCACCCTCACCCTACTCAACGCATCCAGTGTTGCGATCTATTTGCTCCAAGATGATCAACAAACAATAAAAATTATCTCTGCTCGAGGAGTGTATCAAAAAGAATTAATATCGCATACGATCAAGCTAAGTGAAGGCATTACTGGCAATGTTATCGCAAATGGTAAACCTGAAATTGTGGACGATGTCTCAAAAGACATGCGCAGAGTAAGAGTTCCCGGCACAGCTGAAATAGACGCGAGTTTTGATACGATGATGTCAGCCCCGCTGATTCTATTAGGAAAAGTAATAGGAGCAATAAGCGTTTGGAGATTACAATCTATCGGTTTCTTTGATAAATCCGAGTTGAACTTTCTGGTGAGCATCGCCCATCAAGCATCCATATCGATAGAGTCTCTGCGGCTTTTCGAGGAAACTACACGCCGTGCACAAGAGGCCGCTGCCATTGCAGAAGTTGGCCGTGGTATTTCAAGCACACTTCAACTTGACAAAGTATTTGAACGTATTGCAATTTATGCCAAGGATTTGTTAAAAGCAGAAACAAGCGCT
>DPLR01000223.1 GCA_003541895.1 Cytophagales bacterium
TGATAAGTAAAGAACGCACCTTTATGATCAACGATGTTGCGGTAAATTTCCACTCCTGAATAAGAGCGTTGGCGCTCCTGTTCTTTTTCCCAACCCGAAGTGAACGAAACGCGATAACCATAGGGAACATCTTCTGTTCTTCCAAAACCCAAAACATATCTCGTTTTATAAAAGTCTTGTCGTAAAAAGGTAAGCTGTCCTAACACACTCGTTCGGTTGTGGTAAATTAATTTATCAAACGGATTAGAATAATACAATGGAACCAGAGTATACTGTTGTTGAAAAGTTCGCAACGCAATGAATTTCCGGTTTCGGTTTTCTCTTATCTCTTTTAATTTCTTCTTGTGGCCAAACGAATATCCCAGCCAATAATCTTGAATATTATATCGATACTGTTCGAATACCGTATCTGATTTTGAATAGACATTGACCGACTGATTGCGACTTAATGTAAGGCCACCTGCCCAGCGTGTGTACGGCATAAAAAGTGATCGAGACAATTGGAAATAATAGGAGGTCTGATTTTCTGTTCCGTAATTTCCGCCAGTAGCAAATTGAGAGTAGTCAACGGAGGCATTGATAAAGCTCCCCATTACATTTGTCTTTTGATAAAACACTTCATAGCCAGTCCTAGGATTTCGGGTGGCATCAAACAGCGTAGAGAATTGAAGTCGTTGACCCATACCGGCTAAATTGCTTTCTTGCACCTGAACTTTATATTTGGTGGGATTGCTTGCCTCTGCCGAGCCTCCAAAACTAAACACATCTCTTGTTACCACTACCAAATCAACGGAATCAGTAGAATTTTCAATAGGCTTCACGTAAATCCGTGAGTCAAGAATAAAATCTAGATCGCGCAAGTAACGTTCGTTGTCTGCCACACGATACGAGTTGAGTGGCTGACCTTCTCTAATGAAAAGATTATGCCGGATTACCCAAGGTTTTGAATCCACATGCAAATTGTTTGCTGTGTTGGTTATGAAAGAGCGAATAGTACGCGAAGTATCGATGATGTTGCGTTCAAAATGAAGGTGTTCTATTATAATTTTTCGAATGATCTTACCCTCGTATTGCACGTAAGGATCTTCACTTTTTTGATTAAAAACGGTGTCTTGATTTTTTTTGAAACCACTAATGAATTTCTGTGCAGTTTTACTTTGTTGAATGCGGTTGCGCAAGCTCTTTGTTCCGGCCGTATCCGTTTGTGACTGACCTCTGCACCAAGTCCAGCCCAATGTTATCAACCAAAGAATGACTGCCGATTTATGCATTTTATTAAAGCCTCAACCTCAAAGAAAGACATTAAATTGGTAAGTAGAAGAGTTCATTGAATTTTTGTAATCTAAAAACGAAATAAAGTGAAAGACTAGTCTTCAACTAATCAAATTCATTGGAGAAAATTGGCAGGGGTTACGAAAGAATCAGGGCAAACGCATCCGTGCGCCAAAGCCGGTGTAGTTGTTGTTTAGTACCGAAAAACTATTGTTGTATTGATAGCGATAGTAGGCAAACACCGAAAATCGGGGCGTCAATTCTAATTCACTATTGAGTTGAACAAACGCATTTTGTGGAAGGTATGGGTTAAAAACATGGAATGTGCCATAGGCTCCTTCGATAGCCAATTTATTTTTGATCACATACTTCAGGCCTAATCGAAAAATAAAATAATTTACTTTAGCTCCCCGCGTAGTTGGCAGATCTGCTTGCGTATCGTTTTCTTGAAAGGAGATAGCATGCCCACCCGATGCTGTTAGGAGCAAGGAGCGAGTTACCGGCCAACGTGATTCAGCAAACAACAGATAATTCGATTTACGATAGGTTGGAGTTGGATATTGGTTTACGTTGTGTGACATACGTGCTACCAACTTTACTCTTTTCCAAAAGGCTTTGGTCTGTAGATCGATTTTGTAATGATAGTATGAATCAAAGCGTTCGGGGCGCTCACCTTTCCTTATTCCAAGTTCAGTAGCAAACCATTTGTTCAATGGAATGTTGGCCACAATATTTTCGTCAACCCGTGTCTTCCCTTTGGCATCGGTAATGATTCGGATATAAGACGAGATGAGGATTTGATTGATTTTGACGCTTGATGAAGGTGATGACTGGCTGCCAACAGAATCTGGCTTTTGTGCCTTAACACCAAACGTAAATTGATACAAAACGATAAAAGTTAGCAAAAATTTCATCGCTTAAAGTTCCTTAGAAAATTCTATTTTAAGGCTTAGGATGCAATGAATTATTCAAGTTTTGGTTCAATACTTTGGGCCTGTAGTCCAATTTTAATTTGAATTAAGAAAGCTAACTTGCGATCGTTTTCTAATTTTAGTTTAATTTACTTCTAATGACTCTTTCATTTAACAAGGTAACCTTTGTAGTGAAAATAAAAATCTGGATTTGGCAACAATGAATATTCTTTTGGTTGAAGACGAGCAGAGTGTATCAAATTTTATTCTTAAAGGTTTTGAGAGTGAAGGATATCAGATTGATGTGGCTTTTGATGGTACAACAGGCAAAAGTCTTTTTGCGAAAAAGAATTACGATTTGGCGATATTGGACGTTAACCTTCCGGGGATCAACGGCTTTCAGCTTTGTACCGATTTCAAAAGCGAACGCCCCAACCTTCCCATCATTTTTCTGACCGCACTGGATGGACTCGATGATAAGATTACGGGCTTTGAATCTGGCGCGGATGATTATTTGGTGAAACCTTTTGAATTTCAAGAGTTGCTGATGCGCACCAAAGCACTGCTGCGCAGATCTGGTTCAAAATTTATTACTGAAAAGAAGATTGTCGTGGCCGATCTTGAAATGGAGACAAGTGGAAAAATTGTAACACGCGCAGGCAAACGTATCGATTTAACCGCCCGTGAATTTTCGCTTTTAGAGTACCTTATGATTAACAAAGGCCGCGTGGTAAGCCGCGTTGATATTGCTGAGCGTGTTTGGGATCTTAATTTCGATACATCAACTAACGTAATTGACGTCTATATTAATTATCTTCGGAAAAAAATAGATAAAGGGTATGAGCCTAAATTGCTTCACACCATCGTGGGCATGGGCTATACGCTTCGCGAAGATTAATCATGCTGATCAGGCATAAAATCATTTTACTTTTTATTGTATTCTCTGGTTTATTGCTTTGCCTTTTTTCTGTTTACATTTATTTCGCCTCGGCAAACTCACGAAGAAACTCTTTCGTTGAGCGAATAAAAAACAAGGCGCTCGCCACAAGAGAGATATACGAACTCAATGATAAAGTGGCTGAAAAAATTATTACTTCTATACCTGAGCAATCCGAGTATGTTTTCGATGAACACAACAAATTGATTTTCTCGATCAACGATTTGCACGATTTTAAATTTGATGCAGCATTCTTTAAAAAAGTTCAAAAGAACACAGAATTAGATTTTAGCTATGAAAACGCAAAGAGAGGCCAACGTAAAGATGGATATGCGTTCGTTTTCATGAAAGGAAATTTGAAGCGCACCATTGCCATTACGGCTTACAACAAAGCGGAGTTTGACGCGCTCAAGAGTTTGCTTTTTATTTTAGTAGTCGGAAATTTATTCTTCTTAATAGCGATTGGCTTGGCTGCTTATATCTTTTCGGGTTATACCGTTACGGCTATTCATGATTTGGTAGCGGAAGCCGGATCCGTGCGCGGACACGACCTAAATTTACCGT
>DPLR01000622.1 GCA_003541895.1 Cytophagales bacterium
TGGCAACCACCCAGCGGCCGTCATGTTCTCCGTTGGTGGTAGAGAGCGCAATGTGGTGAAGGTCATCCCACGGTACAAATCCATGAGAGGTGTTTAACATCGGTTTCGTTTCTTCGCTGAAGCCATAACCGTTTTCAGGAAAAACAGAGAACACAGGGATAATGCGGAACAGGCGGCCCGAAGGCAAACCATACACCGACATCTGCCCGTTAAAACCACCCGAAACGAAGTTGTAGAACTCATCGTATTTGCCGGGGGCCACATATACTTTTTCAGCTGCACCGCTTGTAGTAACAGCTTGGGGACCTTTGGGCTTGCACCCAATAAAAACGATAGCAGCAAAGCTTAGCAATGCGGCCATCGAAAACATTCGATTGGTATTCATATATATTATTATAGAGTTGATTAGTAGTTTATTTTTCACCATCGTTTTTCCTCATGAATTCGAGGACATCGCGTGCATCACCAATCGAAACATTTTGGTTGGGCATCCGGGTCAAGCAGAGTTCAAGAAGTTTTTGTGCTTCTTCGTCTTTATCAAGCATCACATCCACATTGGTTACCATGTTCATGATCCACTCGGGTTTTCTGCGATGAGTTACATCTTTCCAGCCGGGCCCCACTAATCGTTGGTCAGTAAGTTTGTGGCAAGCACCGCACTTCATTTCATAAATGGCCTGACCGCGTTTTACACGATCTTGTTCTATCGGTGTGGCAAGCGTTACTTCTTTAATGGCACCGATTCCCTTGTCGGGATTGTTCTGATTGGCAGCCGGAGCGGGTTTGTTCATCTCATCCTGATTAGGATATTCTTCAGTTGACTTCGGTTTGTCTGGAGCACAATTGAAGAGCAAAAATGCTGTTACAATGGCAAGGGCATATCTATTTTTCATAATGCGTGGTTTTGAATTATGCTCCAAACATAGATTGCCAACGCATGACTAAGTTTGACCTTCCTCAACCCAAAAATTGATTTAAGTCATAATAAAAGTATTTGAATACTTTTATTTTTCTAAAAAAAGTAATGCAAGTTTGATATAGAAATCTATAGTTGTGTTGAGCGTTAGTTGTAAAGCTTCTATTAAGGCCGTGATCTACCTGGGCTCTCAATTGCCCAAAGGACAGCGTGCCGACATTAAAACCATTGCCATTTCCATTCATGAGAATGAGCATACGGTGGGTAAAATCCTTCAGCGTTTGGTCAAGGCAAAAATTATTAATAGCCTAAAAGGGCCAACGGGTGGATTTTTCATTTCTGAAACACAAAAGAAATTACCGCTCATGAGCGTAGTCAGGGCTATTGATGGCAATGATGTTTTTATTCAGTGCGGTCTGGGCTTTGAACGTTGTAGTGATTCGCACCCATGTCCGTTTCATAAGCATTATAAAAAGGTGCGGGGCTATTTCAAAGAAATGAGTGAATCAAATACCATTGAAGATCTTTGTAATGATCTTACTGCTGGAAATGCTTTTCTTTCAAAAGTCTGAGGCAAACTTGAATTCGCGTGACCTGAAAAGGATTCTATTTTCATAGATACACGCTGCCGAACATCATCCAATAAACCTGATATAAGTCATTCAACAGGTCAGTATTCCGCAATAGTATTGTTAACTAAATTCTGATAAAAGAATTTTTGAATAACACCTTTAAAAGAAAGCCATATGAAAAAGCCGAATTTCAAAATCAGTCCTGCGTTACTAATCTTCATTTCGTTGATTGGCTATGTAGGTTATTTTGTGAGCTGTACACAGAAAGATCAAGTCTTAAATACAACTCCTCCACCTGTTAACACTACTACGCTTACTTCAATCACAGCAACTACAGCTCCTTCAATTGATGGTTTCATTGAAGCAGCTTGGGACAATGCACCGAAATTGTATGCAACTCCTACCGTGCCTGATCCAGGTAACGGTTTGTTCACTGGTTATATCGGTGAAGAATATCCTGTTACTTTAAGGTCTATGTATGATGCCAACTACATTTATTTTTTGGCAGAGATTACAGACAACTCTCAGACGAACATACCATCTCCATGGTATTTCAATCCTGCATTAAATGTTACCGGCAAAACCGGATGGCAGAAGGAACCGAGCAGTAGAAGTTATGATGTAAACGGTCTACTAAGCCGTGTAGGCTTTGGCGAAGACCGACTAGCTATGTTATGGAATGTTGACTCATCAACTCCAAAATTCATTACCGAAACTTGTTATGCAAGTTGCCATGTTTTTTCACCTTACATGGACTATTCCAAAAACCCTGCTGTTTATAGTTCTAACGCTAACAGCGGAAATCACTATACTAATAGTGCCTCCGAAAAAATTGACATGTGGTGGGGTCGTTTAGGTTATGCCAGCAAAGATGCAAGCCTTAAATTTATGGATGACAACTATCAAGACTGGGCCGGAGGTCCAGCAATCACTAATCTAACCGGAGGCAACGCGAATGGTAGGCATGTGGATGGAATCTATCCAAATGGAACAGCTTCATCGACTTGGCCGAACCGCCCTAACTACACTACTTCTCCAGTTCAAGGTGAAGTAAATAACACACAAAATTTAAAATTAGATGGAACTGGTGCTTCTGTTTCTGTTCCTCTTTGGGTTCTTATCAGCGGTACAAAAACAGGTTTCATTACTGCAGCTGATACCTTAGGAGGTGCAGCCTTAAAAGTGATTGCAGTTAGCTCTGCTGGAGTACTCACACTTAGCGATAATTCAACAATCGACCCTACCGTGGGAACTGACTACCAAAGAACAGGTGACGCGATTTCCGGACCAACTGCAGCTAAAGCTATTCCAGGTTTCTTGGCTTATCCATTGTTAAATGAAAGAGCAGATATTGTAATGGCAGCGGTTTATTCAGCTTCAGGTTGGACCGTTGAATATAAGAGG
>DPLR01000114.1 GCA_003541895.1 Cytophagales bacterium
GCACCCATCGGATTTCCCCGTCTGGTCTCACAATTCTTTTTTCAATAGAAAAGGGTTTGCCCTCGCGTACAGCATTGTCGATCGCAGTTTGGAGTTTTGCGCGATCGCTGGGATAAACCATGGATAGTCGAAGTTTTGTTGAGGGCTTTACACTCCCAGGTTTCAATCCATGAATCCTATAAAATTCATCCGACCAATGAGTCTCCTGAAATTTACCTGACATCTCCCAACTTCCTATAGATGCAACGGCCTGCGCTTTGTTAAGATAAATTTCATTTTGCAAAAGTTTTTCCTCTGCTTTCTTTCTTTTAGTGATGTCCAGTATTGTTCCAAATACTTTTTTCTTCTCTGTGACCGGGTCTATAGAAACTTCTCCCTGTGAGAGCACCCATCGGATTTCCCCGTCTGGCCTCACAATTCTTTTTTCAATCGAAAAGGGTTTGCCCTCACGCACAGCATTGTCAATCGCAGTTTGGAGTTTTGCGCGATCGCTGGGGTAAACCATGGATAGTCGAAGTTTTGTTGAGGGCTTTACACTCCCAGGTTTCAATCCATGAATCATGTAAAATTCATCCGACCAATAGGTCTCCTGAAATTTACCTGACATCTCCCAACTTCCAATAGATGCAACGGCCTGCGCTTTATTGAGGTAAATTTCACTTTGCAAAAGTTTTTCCTCCGCTTTTTTTCTTTTAGTGATGTCGCGGATAAAGGAATAGATCATCAGTTTTCCATTCTCTTTCACGGGAGTAATGGTTAACTCAACAGGAAATTCTTCCCCTTTTTTATTAAGCGCTACGATCTCTGTAAGCTTATTAACTAGTTTGCCTTTTCTTGTCTCTCTAAATTGTCTGAATCCTTTGCGATGAGCTTTCTTATATTTTTCAGGAACGATCAGTGATGATAGTGGTTTTCCAAGGGTCTCCTTTTTCTTCCATCCAAAAATTTTCTCTGAGGCAGGATTCCAACAAGTTATTTTTCCCTTTTGGTCAATGCCAATTATGGCGTCAAGTGATGATTGAGTAAGAGTGGACTGGGTGGTGTTTACCGGTGGGTTATAAAAATTGATAGTATAATCTCGGTGATTTATTTGGATTTCCTTTTTTGAAATTGGTTGGCCGATTTGCGAATATTTCTTATTAAACTTCAGTTTCAGCGCAGCTTTGTTTAATCTAACAATACGCCCGTTTTTATTGAGCATGGTTATTGGGATGGGGATTTCGTCACAGAGAATAGCCCACTGTGAAGTCTTGTTTTCTGTAGCCTTCATACGATAATTGAATAGAAGCTAAGTTATAAGATCAAATCGTTAAGCGTAAGGGTACATCTACCTAAGTAGAAGTACGTATTCGAAGGCATAACAATTTGACATGTGGAGAAAAAAATCCGCGATTAGCTCATTCGTATTTCAGCTAATGACATTCCTATTCCATCGGAGTTTTCCAAATCTAGAAGGAATGGTTTGATATTCGGTATCTCTTGTTTTACCTAGAAATGCAAATCAAAACTCGCTGACTTCAAGCGAATACATTTCTAGTTTGTTTCTGATACTTCCCGCATAATGGAATTTGAAATGCCCGGGGTCGAGTATCAATGAAGTAGCATAGGCTGAGGTGCACATTAAATTTTCGGGTAGTGCATACTTCATCGCCTCAATAATATTTTCAACCTCTAAACCATTCAGTTGATTATTGGAGAGTTGAACTGAAGCCGCATGAAAAACGGAACGATAATCGCTTCGCCCGGTTTTGATTTTGTAATCGTTAATAATTTTACGAGCCAATCGCAAAGCTCCATATGAAGAGTTCAAACCAATCAGCAGTTTTCCTGATTTTGATTCGCTGAAGATCAATTCATCTTCAAACTCGGATCGATAACGATCAACAATTTTATTCAACTCGGCATCTACCAAAGCCAAGTGCGGAAAATCAAGATACCCAATGTATAAAACGCGCCACGGTTGTTCTTGCTCTATAAAGGTGGATGAACTCTTTCGAATTTCGTTTGTTGCAAAATTTCCTGGATCAATATTAAAATGATGTTCTTCTTTTGGCCAAAGTTTTAACAGATCGCGTGTGCCTCCTTCTTTTCGTTGCGTGTCTGAACTGGCAAGCACAGTAATGAAATAAGGTTCAGAGTGCGTCATTTGTGCGCGAAGCAATGCGAAGCCAATAAGCGAGCGACCATGGAGTAAGAACAAATCATTGTTGCCGTGAAACTGTTCATCAGTAAGAAAATGCAAAGGCCATTTCTGTTCAAGTTTTTCAAAACGATCAACCCACTCTTGTCCTGCAAACGAAACGCTGGTTTTTAAAAAATCTTCTTTGGGAAATGGGAGGTACACATTCACATCGCCATTGTTTTCGGTCAGCGCTTCTGCGAATAAAATATCACCACCACAGGCAAGTGAGCAATACCCAATTTGAATATCGAGTGATTTCAATCGCTCATCAATAGCTTGTTTAATCTGAGGGACAATTGATTTTGGAAAACGTACGTTGCCTCCTTCGCGATCAACCATGTGACCAACAAAAACGCCAATCTTCGGAGGACTGAATGCTTTGATGACAGAACTGGGCACCGGAAAATAATGGTTGATCATCCACAGTTGTTTGTACACGCTGTTGATCTTGCCCCAATCTTTGCCTGCTAATTTTCTGCCACGCGAATAAAATTCAACGGCCTCTTGTGATTTTTTCAAAAGCAATTTGGCCTCAGCAATAGTAACGATCTCCCAAAAATCGGAAGTGTCTATCGAAAGTTTAGCAAGAATTTTATTGGCTATTTCTTTGGCTGTAACTGATTTGCCCGTAAGTGCAAACATCGAAGCCGCGTTGATACCCGTGTAGTAACTTTCGGTTTGATTGAAATTGTTAGCGTAAATATCGCGCGCCTCGATGGCGTATTTCTGATCTTGTGTGTACCTGAAAAGCTCTTTTAAAATGCCGCCCATAATGCCGGCATTTTCTTCATTGGCTGGGGTAGCAGAATAGACAGGGCTGAAAAATTTTTCCGCTGCTCCTGATGCTTCCGCCTTTGATAAAGACAGCGCGTATAGATGATACGCC
>DPLR01000081.1 GCA_003541895.1 Cytophagales bacterium
AGGTGCAGCCTTCTGTTTTATTATTGATAGTGGATTCCCATTCAGTAATTCTTTCAAATCAGATTGCTCAAATTTTTCTTTCAAACCAATCTTATTAAATGCTGCCAAAATGCTATTTAAGCGATCAATTAACGATTCGTTAAAATCGCTTTGCGCGTTAATCAAATTGTCATTTTTCAGGAGGAGTACACGTTCAGTTTTCATGGGTTTTTTATTTTAAGTGTTTTAAAAAATTAAAAAGGGGAGTTTTATCTCCCCCTTTCTTGCTTACTTTCCCCCTTTCGAGGTTTTCCTAATTATCTTATTTACAGTTTCAGGGTCGATAAAAAATTCATCAGCTAATTGATTGATCACATCATCGTGTCGCTTCCTCTTTATGTCATAAAGATTTAAATAGCGAACAAACAATGCTTCATCTCTTTTCTGAATTCGTTCCTTATTCCTCATAAAATTCAACAGTTTGGATTTGATAAACTACTTGTCGATTTCTTGCTGTGAGTTTTTCCGGCAATGATGTCAATTATTTTACCTTTGGTTCTCGGTTTCTTTTTCGAGAATTAAAACAACTTCAATTTTGTCAATCGCATCAATAAACCTCTTAAGAGTTTCCATGTTTTGAATTACCTCCTTTGTTCCTTGTCGATTGTCTCCTCTTGAAATTTCTTCTGTGGTAAGTCGGGAATAGTCAAACAAAATATTGTTGAGCCGTTCGCTAATTTCTTTTTGATTCAAAGTGTTGACCAGAATGTCAAAAAGTGATTCGGTGTTCTGAATTTCCCTGTCTTCGAAAGTGATTGCAGTTGTTTTCATTTTACATGTATGTTTAAGTTGTTAAGTAATGTTTTGACTTCTTTGTTGTGTTGAGCCTCCTCGTTATGTTTGACGATTGCGGCAAATTGGTTCACTGTCTTATTCAGTTCTTCCTTGCTCATGTGATTCAACTCTTTCTTTACTGCTCCTCGCTCCAATAAGAACTTGTTGAGCTTAGCATTATTCATTTTTTTATCCTCATCGGTATGACCGTAAATTATTCCTGCCGCGTATGCGAGTGCAAAAACTTTTCTTCTCATTCGATCAGTGCCGGAAATATCTTCGCAGTAATCAATCAGTTTGTGAACCTCGGAATAAGTAAGCTCTCTAGAACTTGTTGTTCGGTGACTGCTTACTTCATAGATCAATTCTTTTTTCTGCTCCATAAGTCCTGATTGAGATAATACTACATGGAGTTTAGAAAGCTGTTTGGGTGTTATCAACTTTTCCATAATCACGTAGGTTTTTAAGTTGGATTTCCGTTAACCCATTTCTTGATCTCCTCTACTTTTGCTTTATAAAGTTGAGGGTACTTTTTTTGCACGATCTCCATTTCGCCACTTTCCATTAATTGGTGAGCCGTCTTGTTTGAAAGGGACTGAAACTCATCATAGCTGCCTATATTTTCGTCAACTAAACCAGATAGATTTTTGTTAACTTCTTTTTTTAGCTCTTCCGATTTTATTTTATAAAGTTCCGGGTACTTCTCCTTTACGATCTCCATTTCTCCGCTTTCCATTAATTGGTCAGCAGTCTTTTTTGAGAGTAATTGGTACTCGTCATGGCCTCCTATTTTTTCAGTTTCCATACATTTTTTTGTTTAAGTGGTGGTTTATATTTCAAATATTATTTCGTTGCGTTTTAAGCGGGTTTAAGCGGCCTTTTGTGCGGTTTATCATTGAAGTAATTGTTAATCTATTCTGAGCGATTCTAAGCGGGTTTTAAGTGGGTTGCTCTAATCGTCAATCTCTTTGTACAATAAGATTTCATTAACGAGGTCGCCAAACCTCTTTTTCCTCGATAACTCTTTGACGGTTTCCTTGTCTGTGATTCCGTTTTGTTCACAGATAAACTGAGCCTCTTGAGAGGTCAATCCCTGCATTTCATTCCAAAGGTTTATCCTCCTTAGAAATTCTGCATAGCCTTCCTTTTGTTTGTTACTGAATTTGATCAGGTTGTTTTTAAAATAAGGCATTCCTGCAAGTATGATCCCTGCATTCTTATTCGTCTTATCTCTCAACACATGCAGATAAAGAATTATGTTGTGAGTGAGCTTGCCCGATTCATCTATCATCAGCAATGGATGATCTTGGGTGTTAAGTTCATTTGCAATTGTATTCACCATATCATGAATGCTCCCTTCAAAAGCGATTCCCATTTCGCGGAGTATCATTCCAAAAAATTGTTTTGCTCTCATCGTTTTGTCGAAGGACACAAAGTAAGTGTTGGGTTTTCTACTCATCACTTTCAAGCTTGTTGTCTTGCCCATTCCGGTTTCTCCGGTGATGCCGATCATGAGTTTATAATCGCGAGCCTTCTTACACGCTTTTGTTATAGCGTTGTGGTCCCTCGTGTTGATCAAAATATCAACGCCATCGCTTACCACAACCCAAACTTTTCGCCACAAGCCATCGCGAATATCTGAATGATTGCCATTGATCATCTTGCTGATCGAGGCTGAACTTATTCCCGCCTGAGTAGCAAGTTCATTTTGACTTATATTCCTATTTTCGCAATACTTGTTTATTGCGCTACGGATTGATTCCTTGTCCAATCCGTTTTGTTGTGTTAGTTTTGTCATGTGAATTTTTAGTTAAAAGTCATCTGTGCCACTTTTCATGGAGTGGCACTTATGTTTTTTAGTCCTCACCTTTTTTAAAATCCATTACACTCACTTTGTGATTTCTATCGTAAAAAGGATTGGATTTATTTTTCTCTTTTGGTTGAAGTGATTTGGGTATTCTTGTTTCTGGCTTCTGACCAACTTCAACTAACTCAAGATCGATCCCTAGCTCAGCCGCTCTCTGCTTTGATTCAAAATTTTGTCGAACTTCATTCAAAACATTTTTCGAAACGAGTAGTGGGTTGAGTACTTCATAAGCATCGGGTGAGATTGCTTCTGCTTGTTCACGTAATTTCTCATTCGCATTTTTGGCCTTAGCTTGAATACCATTTAAACGCCCCTTATTCTTCTGTAAGTTCTTTATGTCTTCTTCTGTTTGATCAGCAATTGCGCCATGAATACCAACTTTCTGTTTTACTGATCCGATGCAGTGATCTTTGTTATCAAAAATGTATATCGTGCTTAAATCTTCATACCTAACAATAACTTCTTGCCCATTAAGTTTGGAGAATTGATCCGCGTTTAACTGAAACTCATATTTGTTGTTGCCACGGGTAATATTGATCTGGCCTCGTGTTACTTTTGATTTATGCTTCCTTAAAAAGAGTCTTAATCTTTCTTCAAACTCAATTTTGAAAATATGCGGCTTTTCACTTTCGTCATGTACCTTGTTGGGTGAACGTCCATTAAGCGCAGTTAAAGGAGTCTCATTAAAATTTTTTACAACTTCAATACCTATCAATTTTATTTCTTCCTTCGAGAGCCAAGTCCCCGCTTTGGTGTACTGATCTAAATATTCTTGCGATGGTCGGCCAGATTTCTCTTTTGTTTTAATTCCCTGGCCTATGTAACCGGAATATTTTTTGCAGTGATCTTCACCAAGATGCCTGAAATATCTCTCGGCAATTGCCTTTCGTCTCGGATTTTCGTCTACGGTCCACGTTATACCAATAGAATCAATAGCTTCTTTGAAAAACTTGGCTTCATTTGTCCGATTGAATGAGTGATTATCTGACACAATCTCGAACGGAAGAAATCCGGTATTCTTAACAGCATCTTGCAGGCCATCTAAAATCAATTGAGTGTCTTCATTCTCTCCAATACTGTAACCGACAATTTTCTTACTGTGTGAATCGCGCACAGTAAATAAGACGAGCTTCAAGTGCGATGTTATCTTCCCTTTGTAATCACCTTTATAGTAAAAAGGTAAATCCCATCCGTCAATTTGCCATTGTGAACCCGCATGAAGAGCGGGAATTATTTTCGCATAAGGTTCAATATCATTGAATGACTTTTGCTTTCCGTATTTTGAGGTGTAAACCTCAACATTCTTT
>DPLR01000040.1 GCA_003541895.1 Cytophagales bacterium
CAGAAAAGCAACCGACAGAAAGATGAAGAGGACAAAGAACCAGTAAAAAAGAAAGGGATTAGGTTTATTGGTGAGAACTATAGTTTAAGGAGAAATCTTCTGACTTATGAGGTGGAGTTGAATGGAGTACCAATTTCTGATTATGAAATAAATTCCATTACGATGGATGCCAACGAAGCTGGTATTAATGTTGAAAAGACGTGGGTAGCATCTTATCTCGGTAGTAGTAGGGTAAAGTCTTATCACCCGCTTTTGGAGTTGGTGGAAAAACATAAGGATAGGGATTTTAAGGGCACTGTCGATAAGGTTGCAGCATGTGTTGTGACAAAGAAAGGGTCAAGATTAGACCATAACGTATTTTTTAAGAAGTGGCGCGTAAAGGGGATTGCACAGGTTTTTGAGGATAACGTATCGAACGAACTTTGTCCTGTTTATATAGGCTCAGGTGGAATTGGCAAGACTTATTTCCTTACAAATTTATACAGCGGAGAGTTGGAGCGTTATACTGCTGTTTTACCAATAGTTAAGACGACCGATTTTTCGATCGAGTTAATTTCCAATTTGCAAATTACCGATGACGAATACCGCGCACGAAAACTGGATGACGAAAACTACTTCAAGTCAGTTTTGAGTTTGAGAAAGGTGAAGGTGCGCAGACCTTATGACCATACTCCAGTTCACAGGAAACGGATTGCGTCATTGTGTGCAAGTTCGAATGATAGCGGAATTCTGAAAGATTCTAATCGCAGAGTAGTGCCAATATTAGCGGAGCGATTTCTGTGGGATGAATTTAACTCAATTGAAAAGCTCGATCTTTTTCTTGATGCTTATCACCTCTACAAGAATGGCTATGATTACAATTTGACTAAGGAAGAGAGCGATCTTCTTACGGAGGTTAGCAGGGATTTCGAAATCACGAATGTTGAGGAGGAGGCAATTTTATTATATTTCCCGAAGGCACATTCACTGGAGGCTGCTGACGAGTTTTTGACAATTTCGCAGATGATTTCTTTGGCAAATATTTATGGAAAGGTAAGTTTAACGCCCTACCGCATAAATTCAATTTTGAGTCGGCATGGTTATCACCACAAAACCATTACAGTACATTCAAGCAAAACGGGTGAAAAAACTTCTCGGTTGCGTGGCTGGGCAGTGAAGCAAGTTGATTTCACAGAAATTGCGCAACTGTTTATGGCTAAGGATTTAGACGCGCGTAAGTACATAAATATTGACTGATGGGATGGTTGACATCTTTTGGCGCTTGATCTATAATATTTTTGATCCTATTCAAAAAACTCATTCAATTCAGTCATTCAGAAAATCGATTCAGATACCTTTTTGAATTCCTGAATCCTACCGGGATCGCGGAGGGTGGCCAAGGAATATGTTTCTTGGCCATTTTAGTTTCAGAACTCACGGGAGAACTCACGGTTAATTACCTCCGAAATAATCTTTGACATAGGGTCGCAGAGTCTACCGCGCGCTGAGTAATTAAGTAAATGGTAAGTAGGCCGTGTGTGGGGTCACATATTTATGACACCTTAAAGTCACCCATAACTAGCATAAATTTTGGTGGTGGTGTTTTTTCATTGTGAGGCAAGTAAAAGTGCTAATGTTCTAAGCACCATAATTGTCCGCGCGGAGCATTGAGAATTTTCTTAGGCGTTAATTGCTTTTCACGCTGTATATTTTGTCAGTTTACTCAATATTAATTCAGCCCTTTCTTCAGTAAATTTTTCAAACTTGTCCTCTGTCCACAATGTTTCTTTTGTTGGTATTAAGTGAAGTTTTACAAAAGCTGCCTTGTCTGTAACGTAGGCGGGATTATTGATCCACAGCGCAAATGCTTTTCCATTCTTCTCTCCTCTGTTTGTTCCATAATCAATGAGTTGAAAATTTTTGATGCTATTGATTTTTGACCAGTCGTATCTCAAACCTTCCAAAATTGATTTTGGCATTATATGGTCAATGTCATTTGCTCTAATTGTTTTAGCCTGGTCATACATTAGATAATATACAAAGGAGCTATCCAACTGATCCAAATTGTTTGTGTCGTACGAAGTTGTAAATGTGATTGGGTGATTTGTATAAACTTGAAAAAGGTTATCAATTGGAAAACCTAAGTCTTTATGATTCTTAATTTCTTCCAACATCTTTCTGATACCCGTTTTGTAAGGTATCCAACCAGCACCTTTACTTCTAAAAACTCCATTTATTAATGAATGGAGTAACCATTTCTTTATTTTTTGAAAGTCAGCGTTACCTGCATCATAATTGTCAAAATATGAATTAACATCACTGTTGCTAATTTGTTTATGGTAGATGTGATAGGCTATGAAAAACAATGGAATGAATGAACGATTGCCGTCTTTATAATAGTCATAAAGCTTTGAATGATTTAAAAAGTCCTTAACACTTTTGAGAGTACACTTTATTCTTTCTCTTTGATCAATCGCAAATTTCGCGTCTGTTGCATCAATTGATGCCATCTCCTTATTGTGATTATCTTGAAGAATAAAAATAAGTTTGATTAGGTTATCTTGGGAAAGCCCAATGTCTTCATAACTTTCCAAAATTTCTTTTAGGAAACCTTCCATTTGCCAAGCAAATCCTTTTAAGATGGAAGCAACTAAATCAAAGCCATCGAGTTTTGTTCCTCCGTTGTTTAAACGCTTGAAAAGCTCAACAATTCTTTGTCTGTTATCCATTGCAGACTGATCCTCGTCTTTGCCTGGCAAAAACTTATTAATAACAACTTTCGATATACCAAGTGTTTCGGCAGTAATTATATTTTTATAAAATGCCTTTATGTTTTTAGTGATGTGATTTTTCTTTGTTTCATCTCCTATTAATTGAACCGAAATGATTTCTGATGCTACTTGATCTTCATCATTTGTGTCTTTTAGTCGTTTTAAAAGTCCGCTAGCTAAATACCAATTATGTTCAGGTATTGTTCTGTCGGCATTGTCTTTAGATTGTTTTGGTAATCTAAGAATGTCGTTTTCAAACTTAAATTCAAATTCAGTGCTAAAGTCGCTGTATAGGTCAAAGTACAAAACTTTGCCATTGATGCTTCCTTTTAAGCCAATGAAGAATGATTGAAGTCTTTGCTGTCCGTCAATAACAAAATTTTGAAGTTGTGTGAGTTTATCAACTTGTCTTGAAGCAATGATGTCGCCATCTTTTGTGAATGGTCGGTAATTGAATAAAGGTTTGCTGTCTTTCTCTTCTTCAATAACCATTACACCACCAAAACTATCACCTTTAAGAAGTGTGTCAA
>DPLR01000093.1 GCA_003541895.1 Cytophagales bacterium
TCCATTCGTATTCACGACCGACCAACACAGCAGCTCATGTTCAGCAAACTTGGCTTCAGTGAAGCCGAAGCTAAAAAGCAATTTGGATTTTTGATGGATGCGTTTGAGTATGGTGCACCTCCACACGGTGGCATCGCGTTTGGCTTCGATCGGTTGTGTTCTATTTTTGGCGGTGCCGATTCCATTCGCGACTTCATTGCATTCCCAAAAAATAATTCAGGCCGCGACACCATGATCGATTCGCCCTCTACCATTTCTCAAGAGCAGTTGAATGAGTTGGGGATTGAAGTGAAGAAGAAATAATAGTGCAACTCGTACTCTGGGAATTCACTGTGCTCTCCTCTGTGTTCACTGAGTACTCTGTGGTTAAAAATTATTGAACCACAGTGAGCACAGAGTTCACGGAGAAACCACAGGTTTACTTCCGATCCACAATTTCCGTAATCGGATTGCCTGTGCAACCGCTGGGGAATTTTATTTTCAGTAAGACAGAAATAGTTGGGGCTAAGTCGGTGATGTCATGATGAACAGCTGAACTTCCTTTGCGAATGCCCTTGCCGTAAAACAACATGGGCACGTGCGTGTCGTAGGTGTAGGAAGAGCCGTGCGTTGTACCTCGTGTACTGTTCCAATCGATCCAACCAGGTTCAAGTTCAAAAGTTATATCACCACTTCTCTTAAAGTTATATCCGCGGATCACTTTGCCTTTGATTCCTCCTTCGCTGTAGTTGCCCTGCTTAATCATTGCTTTTGTAAAAACTTGCGCCACACCTTCCTTAGCTTGTATGTAATTGGCCACAAGTTCGGTAGCCACTAGCAAATCAATGCCTGCGCCTTTGGGGTCTCCTGCGAATGAATCCGGATTAAAAAATACTTGCTGGTTACAAACCGTATCAATCATTTTGCGGCCAGGAAATTCTTTTTGCAAGAATGCATTTAATTCATCTTTAAATTTTTTACCTGACAACAAATAACCAGCAGGGATCTTCGAATCCATAAACGACTGAGGTACATCGGCTACTGCATGATCGGCCGTAAGGAATACGAGGTAATTATCTTTGCCTACTTGTTCATCCAATTTTACCAATAACGTCTCAATATTTTTATCCAATCGTAAATAAACATCTTCAACTTCAACTGCATTTGGTCCCATGTTATGTCCTACAAGGTCGGGGCTTGAAAAGGATATAGTAAAAAAATCAGTTTGACTTCCCTTTCCTAAGTCTTCGCCTTGCAAGGCTGCCATTGCAAACTCGGTAAGCAAATCATCGCCAAAAGCAGAATGTGCCATCAGATCAAAACCTCCATTAGTCTTGTTCAGTTTGCTTAGCTCATAAGGAAACACTGCTTTGTCTTTTCCTTTCAACACTTTTTCATAGGGTGAATCGTCAGGGTTACTCTCGGTATATTCCGTTATCGGTAATAACGTATTCCAATCTTTATTCAAATAAAATTCGCTACGATTAGATGAATTGAATTTTTCAACCCACGCTGGAAGCTTGGAAAAGTAATAAGTACTCGAAATAAATTTTCCGCTGGCATTATCAAGCCAATAAGCAGCATCGGCCAAATGTCCTGCCGGAAGTACAGCTCCGCGATCTTTGATAGAAATACCAATGACTTTCGATTTTTTTTGTGTGAATAATTTTAACTCATCGGTAATGGTTGTGGACAGCAATCGCCAGGGGCTAACATCGCCATTGCCAACAGTTACGCCAACTGGTTTTTGTTTTGGATCTTCCACGCAGTTGACACTTCGTTTCAAATTTTTATCCCACCAATCATTACCAATTATTCCGTGAATGGCAGGTGTTGTTCCAGTATAAACAGATGAGTGGCCAGCGGCCGTTATAGTGGGCACATAATTATAATGTGCGTTGGTCATCATAAAACCTTGTGACATCAATCGCTTGAAACCACCTTCGCCATATTTCTTTTCAAAGCGATATAAATATTCTTGCCTCATCTGATCTACTACAATGCCTACCACCAACTTGGGTTTGTCTTGAGCAAGAAGACCTATTTGAGCCAAACCAAAAAACAAAGGGAATAGTATTCTTTTCATGAATCAATAATCTAAAAAATAAAATTGAAAGCGTGCGAAACGGTATTAAAGTTTTGTAAACTGAACTTAATCTTGCGGGCAAACGATTCGGGCATAATCTTCATCTTCATAAACCAGTTTGCGAATAAATTTGCCCGACTTGTCGTAGTAAATCACCACCACAATGCCGGCCTCTTCTACTTCTTTGGTTGTAAAATACAAAGGTTCTTCTTCGCTACCAAGATTCATTATAAATGAAAAATTGGGAGGAATAATTACACCTTTTGTGGTATTGACAACACCATACAAATTCTCTTGTTTTATCACAGCAATATTTTCGGTCGAGCTCTTCTTAATCAACTGAATGCTTTTGATGTGCGCAATTATTTTTTGCTGCGTACGGAAATTAACCAGTGACCATTCAAAATCTCTTTTCGCCCAGACCTGATTTTCGCTCCACGGGATCAGTTCTTCAAATTCAAAATTGGTAATGCTTTTACCCGTCTCATCGATTAGCCCAAGATATCCACCACGGGAAGTGATAAGCAAATTCCCGAGCGGGATAATATTTTTTTCGAACGAAGGCTTGATCAGAACTTTAGTTTGAAGATCGTACTGACCGAATTTTTTGTCTTTGAATAGCGATAATTTATTTCCGTTAGAAACAATGGCATCATACTCGACTGGCAGAATTATTTTTCCCTGCAGGTTAACTACTCCTTTTTTATTCTTCTTTGTGATGATGAAATGATTTGCGTCTATCGATTCGATTTGGTTTGCATCTGTGGTAAAAAGTTTTTCACCCGTGCCAACAACAAATACCTGCTTCCCCTTTTTTTGATCGATGTAAAAAAAGCGGATAGAGTCTGAGGCTTTAATAAAATGTATTTTCAAATTCTTCATCAGTGAAAGATGTGCCGCAGAGTTGATGTGTACATGAATGGAATCTTTTAGGCGCGCAAATGCCAATCCATTTTCAAACCACAAACTATCGAGATGATCTTCAATTATTTTTTTTGCATAAGTATCAAAAAGTTTTTTGCCAGATTCATCTTCTAGGTAAAGCCATTGTTTTTTAAAAAAATATTTCGCCCACGTTTTGCTTTGGAGTTCAGGTATATCTGAGAAAACAAATTGATCATTCATTTTTCTAACCAACCCAATCGGGGTAAACTGCAACTGTTGAATGGCCAACGGAACTACAAATTCAAGCTTACTATTCACGATTCCTTCGAGCGACCCATTGCGAACAAGCAGTCGTTGCTTGTCTATGCGGCTCACTTCATCAAAGACAAAATTTTCTGTAAGTGAGCTTCCGTTCGCTAGCTCAGGAATTTTGTTTAGTAAGACCAGATTCTTTTTACCAAGCCGATCTAGCACGAGCACATCTTCAATTACATCAATTGAGTTCCATTCATGAGACAAAATGGTTCTACCACTTAACGAAATCAAACCCCATTTTCCTCTTTTCCTTGTTTGTAAGAATCTTCCTTGTAGTACCGCGGCATCTTCGAGGCATTCGCCTAAAATTATTCTTCCTGATTTATGCATGACGCGTACATACGAGCTATCGGATAATTTTAAAAAACCATAGCTCAAGTCTTTGTACGATTTGGCCTCACTCAAAATTTTTCCGCTACGGCTTACTAAGCCAGCATCAGTAAATAAAATATCATCAGCAATAGAGCCGCATTTGTAATATTCATCAATGATAGAAAAACGTTCGCTTAAAGTTTCTGTACCCTCGGTGTTCATAAATCCAAATTTGCCGTTCTTATAAAATGGGGCCCAAAGTTTGCGATTCAATGCAGTTACCAATTTCAGCGAGTCGCTAAGAAATTCAGTTGGCATAGGTTCTTCCATTTCACGATAGAGGTGAAACAAAATATCCTGAGCTTCTTTGACGTAATGACTTTTAGGACAAGCATTAATGAATTCAATGAAATCGGATGGTGAACCACTGCTGGTAAGCACTTCAAAAATATTTCGGTCTGCTTCGCGCACGTAAGGACTCAGTGGAAATTCTTTTACGAATGCCTGAAAGCTTTTGAGTTTGCGATCGTGTGTTTTGAATTCAAACAATAATTTTTCGTAACGTGAACGAGCTTCTTTTGCGCGATGAGAGTTCGGGTATTTTTGAACGTACTTTTCGAAAGCTTGATAGCTATTTTGTTTTAACGCTTCGAGATACGCGACTTCATCGCGCAGCTCAAGGGCAGCATTTTTCTGACGGGCATCATTGTATTTTTTTAAAAACTCCTCATAGCCTTGTTCGGTATTGACTTGCTTAGCTTCGACAAACGCAGTGCTGTCTGTTGTTTCGTGAATGGATAGAAGATAAACACTATCGATCTGATCGCGAATTAATTTTTCTTTCGGTCTCCCAATCAACTGCTTGAAGTGCGTTGTCGCCAACCGAATATAACGATGAGCGGAATCGGTTTGGTGAGCTGGATTAGCTCTTGACAAATACCAGCGACACAATAAGAGCTCGGCCTGAACGTGGATTGAATCTTTTCGAAGGACTTTCGTGAGAAGTTGATAGGCTTCGGGCCAATTTCTCTGATTCATTTTCCGTTCGGCTTGGTGCAACGTGCTGAATTGGCCGAACGAAGACTGAGCTCCACAGAGTAGGAATACAAAAGAGAAGGAGGCCAGCTTAATTCTGAAGCGCATATCCACAAAGTAACTCAACGTGCAAGGAAAAAACGATTTATGCTTCGACCAAATGACATAAATTTTGTTAATATTGCACCCTGATTTTCTGCAAGACACCAAGTTAAGCAGAGAATTTTATGTTCGGGGTGTAGCGCAGCCCGGTT
>DPLR01000429.1 GCA_003541895.1 Cytophagales bacterium
ACTTAGCAAGCAAAGAATTGCCTGAAGGAACTTACTTTTACATTATTGATAAGCGAGATGGATCAAAACCTAAAGTTGGATTTTTAGAATTAGTAAGATGACGGCAAGATATTCACTTGTATTTCTTTTTTTTATCAGTTCGCTAGGTGTAGCTCAACAGCGTCCCTTGCAGTCATTGTATATGTTTGATCCGCTACTGATAAATCCTGCTTATGCTGGAAGCCAAGTGCAGTTAAGTGCAACTGCCATTTATCGAAATCAATGGGTTAACTTAGACGGTGCACCGAAAACGTTTACTCAAACTGCTCATTCAGGCTTTAGAAAATATAGGGTAGGTATCGGTTATATTTTATCTAATGACCAAATCGGAATCCATAATGATGTTGGATTTTATGGAGTTTATTCCTATAAAATTCCAGTTACCAAGAAGTCTACTTTGAGTTTTGGATTACAAGGTGGTTTCAATAACCTACGTTCGAATTATGCGCTGCTTGACCCAAAACAAACCAATGATCCAACCATTGGCATATCAAATAAATTCAATCCGAATTTTGGTGCAGGTCTATATTATCGTCAGGGTGCGTTTTACGCTGGACTTTCAGTACCTTACATTCTTGACAATAAAATTATAGGACTAATCACTTATACTGCATCTACCGCTAGGCAGCATCGGTATTATTATTTAATGTCCGGATTTACAAAGAAGCTTTCGAATATTGTAAAATTTGTTCCTTCTACGCTCATACGAATTCAAGAAGCTGCACCTCTAAGTTTTGACCTCAATGCCTTTCTGGTTTTCTACGATGCTGTTGGATTGGGTTGTTCGTACCGTTTCCATGATTCAGTAATTCCGATGTTTGAATTGCAGCTAAACGATAATTTTCATGTTGGATATGCTTACGATATTACTACTTCTGCATTAAATCGTTATTCGAACGGATCGCATGAGATCATGATCAACTACCGTGTTAAAATCCCTAGAATACACAAAGGCTTAGAGTGCCCTTCTTACTGGTAAGTTGTAAGAGCCATATAATTATGCTAGATAGCTTCGGCATCAGGGCTTACCCAATCTCCATAGGAAGTTTTTTTAGCGTTGGTTTTTCTAGCTCAATCTTCTTCATTCACACCAATTGGGGCAGTGGCACTTACCTTTGTTATATAGGATAATAATGTCTTTTTATAGGAAATAAAAAATTGAAGACTTAATTAATGTGTTTATGTTAAAACTAAGTACGATTTCATTCGGTTTGTTTGCGTTGGCTGCTTTATTTATCACTGGTTGTGGGTCTAAAACATCAGTTGACTCAGACGAGCCAAATACTATTGAGGTTGCGAAAGAAGAAATTCACGAAACGCGCAAAGCTGAACTAACAAGTCCTCCGTTTGTTCCCAGGCAGTTAGTGGGGAAGCGCAAACCTGTTAAATGGATTGTTGAGCTTGAAATTATTGAGAAGGTCATGAAAATGACAGATGGAGTGGAATATAATTTCTGGACATTCGGTGGAACTGTACCGGGTAGTTTTATTCGCACGCGGCTTGGAGATGAAATTGAATTTCATTTGAAGAACAGCCCCGATAACAAGCTACCTCACAATATTGATTTACACGCAGTAACAGGGTCAGGCGGTGGTGCTGCCGCGTCATTCACTGCACCAGGTCATGAGTCGGTGTTCAATTTCAAATTATTAAATCAAGGGTTGTTTGTTTATCACTGCGCTACGGCCCCGGTTGGTATGCATATAGCACAAGGAATGTATGGGCTCATATTGGTAGAACCAAAAGAGGGCTTACCTAAAGTCGATAAGGAATTTTATGTTATGCAAGGAGATTTCTACACCAAAGGAAAAAATGGTGATGCAGGACTTCAGCCTTTTGACATGCAGAAAGAAGTGGATGAGAAACCGGATTACGTTGTGTTTAATGGATCTGTAGGGTCGCTAACCAATGACAATGCGCTGAAAGCAAATGTAGGCGAAACCGTGCGCTTGTTCATAGGAAATGGTGGACCAAATTTGATTTCATCCTTTCATTTGATCGGAGAAATTTTTGATAAGGTTTATATTGAAGGTGGTACCAAGGCGGTTAACTATAATGTTCAAACCACGCTGATACCCTCAGGCGGGGCTTCTGTTTGTGAGTTTAGAATCGATGTACCGGGCACCTATATCTTGGTAGATCATTCAATAACTCGGGCCTTCAACAAAGGTGCCCTCGGCATGCTTAAAGCGGAAGGCCCAGAAAATAAAGCAATCTATTCCGGAAAAGAGACGGACAATATTTATGCACCTGAAGGAGGTGGCGTCCATGAAATTCCAGGCGAAAAGACGGTCGTAAATGTTCCTAAGACATTAGATGAAAAAATAGTTCGCGGCAAGCAAATTTTTGCTCAAAGCTGTATTGCCTGCCATCAAGCAGAAGGACAAGGCGTTCCTGGGGCATTTCCTCCATTGGCTCAGTCCGATTACTTTGCTAAAGACATTAATAAAATCATCAATGTAGTTGCGAATGGTCTAAGCGGGGAGGTTACCGTGAATGGAAAAAAATACAACAACATTATGCCTAAGCAAGTATTTAGTGACGAGGAATTGTCCTACGTAATCATGTATGTACTTAACAGTTTTGGCAATAAAGGTGGTGAAGTAAAACCTGAGCAAGTAAAGGCGGCACGCAAATAGACTTTAATTCACTTTTTCCATTTATGTCGATAACGAAAACCATTGCTTTGGCACTGCTTATACAAAGTACCTCAAATGAAATGCAGTACATCGGTGGAGGAAGTTATAAGCCATTATACGGGCCAACCAAAAAAGAATTCTC
>DPLR01000050.1 GCA_003541895.1 Cytophagales bacterium
AAAAAATCGGAAAGAGAAATGGATACGCTACCAATACTTGCATCTACACAAAATAAAACTACCATTAGCGCGGCTAGTGCAATTAATCTGATAGTGTAATTTTTATTGAGCATCGGCAAAGATAAAAAAGGATTGATTCAACATTCGAAAATCGCCTTGCTTAAAATTTCTGTTTAAATCGAATCAACATCAATCCCAAATAGTCATGAGAACAGCAACTCACCAACGATTAAAAAATATTGTGCGCAGCAAAGAGTTTTGCCACACTATCAATTACGTCATTATTGCATTTGCTATTGTGGTCGGCATTGAGACTTTTCATTTGGGCGAGTCTCTTTCGCAATTCTTCAATAATTTGGAGTATTTATTTATTGCCATCTTCACGCTCGAAATTCTCTTACGAATTCTGGCGGAAGACCACCCGGTCGATTTCTTCAATTTATTCAAAACTAGAAAGGTGGTTGTTGAAGGGCGCAAGAAAACAGAATTCGAACTGACCGAACATGGATTTTGGAACTACTTTGATTTTACGTTGATTGTTCTTTCGGTGATCGGAATGTTCTCTACTGTATTTATTTTTCCTGGCTTTTTTCAAGTAGGTCGGTTATTTAGGATTTTTAGAATACTTCGCCTGCTAGAAATCAGTGATCATCTGAAAGAAGTAGAGAAGCGAATTGCAAGTGTGGTGCCCACTGTATTTTCCTTTGCTGTACTGCTCATGATTTTAACTTATATCTATGCTATTATTGGCATGTTCATGTTTGATAAGAGAACATTTGAATCTTGTGACTTTAGTTCTATTCAAAGTTCTTTTATCACCTTGTTTCAAGTAATGACCCTCGATAATTGGTCTGATGTAATGAAAGATCTGGCTGCCAATGTGTCAACCTTTCCAAGGGTATTTATTCAAATGTATTTTATCAGTTTTGTTATCCTCACGGCAGTAATTGCATTTAATGTATTTATCGCGGTGATGACATCACATGTGCAAGAAGAATTAGAAAAGGACATCGAGAAAAAATTTTCCGATGAAGAGGCAATTGCGCAGGGGAACCAACTTAGCTCAAGTGTACAAGAAATGGTTGCTGAAATCAGAAACTTGAAACTAGAAGTGGCTGAACTACGTAAGAAGATGCAACCTTAAATAATATGAACAAGATCATTATTATTTTTTCAGTTGCTATCATCTTTAGCCAATCTTGTTCAGCTCAACTTCAATTGCTGAAAGCAAGCAACCATCCCATGCAATATTACCTTTCATTACCCGAAGGATGGAGTAAAAATAAAACTTGGCCAGTGGTGATTTTACTCGAAGCTGCAGACAAAGAATTTAAATTGAACGCGGAGCGTTTTGTTGCAGCCCGTGCCACGATGCCCTTCATCTTGGTGGCTCCTTTTAACACCAACAACGGAAATGACGGAAGACGCGACCCGAAAATTTTTCCCTATTCAACTGAGACTTGGGATTACATGGAAAAAATTGGCGATTGTCAGTTCAACGATGAAGGAATCGGGCAAATCATAAAAGATGTTGCACAACAATTCAATGGCGAAGAAAAAATTTATGTTACTGGTTTCGAAGCTGGCACGCACGTGCTGTGGTCATTAGTATTTAATCACCCTGAATTAGTGAAGGCGGCTGCGCCTGTAGCAGGTAATTTTAGGAATCGTTGTGTTGAGTCAAGTAAAATTGCGAGTGATCCTTCCAAGAAAATTTTCCCGATAAAATCTTTTGTTGGTGCTAAGGATGACTTTTTTGGGCCGGGAGGAAAAATCCGAAACCAATGGACCGAAGTAGCAACGCTCGCGAAAGCAAATGGCTATTTAACTATTTCTGAAACCGTTATACCTGAGAAAGGACATGAGCCTATGCCAAAAGAAGTGATGAACTATTTCTATTCGTTGATTAAATAAAAAGCCGAAAGGATTAATTTTGAATCTACTTTAAACACAAACGACTTATGCTAGATCAACTTATTAACCTCGTAAAACAACATGCCGGTGATGCTATCATTAATAATCCGGCTATTCCAAACCAGCACAACGATGCAGCCATCAGTGAAGTGGCCAGTTCAATTTTCAATGGCCTTCAAAATCACGCTACCAGTGGAAACTTGCAAAACATCGTTTCGCTATTTCAAAACAGCGGAGGAAGTTCACTCACTAGCAATCCCATCATTTCATCAATTATCTCAACAGCGGCATCAAGCCTTGCTACGAAATTTGGTGTTGCACCTAATTCAGCTCAAAGCATTGCATCGTCCTTGCTTCCAACGGTTATGAACAACCTCATCAGCAAAACCAACGACCCAACCGACAGCAGTTTTGATTTAGGAAATATTTTAAAAACAACCAGTGGCAATAACGGCCTAGATGTAAGCAGTTTGATTGGTCAGGTGACTGGAGGAAATAACGATCTGCTTGGTTCGCTTGGAAATATTGCAGGCAAATTTTTTGGGAATTAACTGAAGAATTTTTTCGAGTTCACTATGGTCGCCCTGTGCGGCCATTTTTTTTATTGATTTGAAGTCTCGGATTAGCTTTTCAATTTATAATGCTCCATAAAAAATGGAGATTCTGTCAAATTACTTTAAAAAAATCTCTTTTTATCAATGCTGATGTGAAGATCGAATTGGTTTTTTGTCGGTGAGATTTAAAATCAAAAACTTAATTCACAACGCATTATCTTTTCAAATAAGAATTCATACTTGAGGTGATTCAAAAGAAAATTACGCAACGTAAGAAAAGGAAAAAATCAGTTGAATTTGCCGGCCTCGGGCAGTGTAGTTTTATAAAGTAATTCTTCGGTATATGAAAACACTTGTGTGCTTACTTGTTTTATGTCCGCTTTTATCAAAAGCACAACACATCACCACCGATGTCGAATACAATTACCTCACGAAAGAATACAAAACCGATTTAGTTGAAACCAAAGGAGTAAAACCGGGCTATCGTTTGGATAAACTGATTTGGGAAGAACCCGTTGACAACTACACCTTTGAAGTGAGTTCACTTATTAAACTTGATGAGCGCCAAGTAGCAGGCATTTTGGTGGTTGCCAAAACAAAAGCTACAGGCAACATAAGTTACATCTGCATTCCTTTTGGCGATCAGGATTTGCTTGATCGCTACGCCAGCGAACTCTCAACATTGGAAACTCCTTTGCTAAAAGCCTACACTCTCTTTACCACTATTTACTATTCCGGACTTATTGCCCGCGATAAAAATACCGAGCTCAACAGCAAACTGATAAAGTAACCTCTTACAATTTATTTCATCCAACTCTTTTCAAACTTCTTACTTTATTCAAACCATCCGTTTGAATCGGTTGAATATTTTTTACCTTCGATCTTACCTATGGTAAATTTTGATTTGAAAAATAAATTCGAATGAATTCACGGAGAGAATTTTTGAAAAATACTTTGGCACTGGGAACGCTGGCCGGAATGACATTACCAACCGAAACGATGGCAACAACAGCAACACGCACGCTGCCATCGCTCAAGGGAAGGAAAGTGCTTTTTACTTTTGGCGGATGGGACGGCCACGAACCTCAGAAGTTCGTTGACTTTATAACACCGTGGTTAAAAACGGAAGGCGCAGAAGTTGTGCTAAGCGCAAGCCTTGATTCTTACACTGACAAAACGCTTATGGATTCCATTGACTTAGTGATCCAAATTTTCACCATGTCATCCATTACTAAAGAACAAGAAGCGGGGCTCCTCGCAGCCATTGAAAAAAATGGAACAGGCATGGCCGGCTGGCATGGTGGTATGTGCGATGCTTTCAGAAACAATCCGGAGTACTCATACATGACGGGCGGTAATTGGGTGGCGCACCCGGGCGGCAACGTTGATTATGCAGTGAACATCATCGATCATGCAGATGAAGTGACGAAAGGACTGAAAGATTTTAAGATGAATAGCGAGCAGTACTACATGCACATCGACCCGAACGTAAAAGTATTGGCAACCACACGCTTCAACGGGAAAAAAAATTATTGGATTGATGGTTGCGTTATGCCCGTGGCCTGGAAGAAAACGTTTGGCAAGGGAAGAATTTTTTACACATCGATCGGCCACAATCTTTCGCACATTGCAGAAATACCCGATGCCATTGAGTTTTTGAAACGAGGCATTCGCTGGGCGAGCGCAAGCAAATATGAACCAACAGAAAAATGGGTAAGTCCGATTTACGCAAAGAAAAATTCAATTAAACCTTAATTTAGGATATCCTTTCACTCTATGCTGATTGCGTCCTTCAACCGTCTGATTAACCACCCAACAGAAGATTATTCAGACCATGCACTCTTTTTCGAAAAACGAAGAGAGATTTTATTTTATCGGATTCTATTCCTCTCAGGGAGCATCACTTTGCTTTTGATGCTCAAAGATATTTTAGTCATGCGGATGGTGGTGTCTGGCGCACTGGACTTTGCAATGCTCTCCATCATATTGACCGCCTTCGTGCTCATGCGTTCCGGGTATCAGGGCATCGCGAAAAGTTTTTTTCTTGTTCTGATGAATGGGTTTACCTTTTTCTTTTCGACAACGCTTCCTAGCGACCGAGGGATTTATTTGTATTTCTTTCCCTTGATCACACTCGCCTTCGCCATCTTTGATGAAGATGAATTTTATT
>DPLR01000405.1 GCA_003541895.1 Cytophagales bacterium
AAGGTCGTATTGGGTTCAACAGAAATATTGCAATGAGAGCGCCTGTATCTTTTTTGAAGAACAAGCGCGCTGGAATTACTTTAGTGTTGTTTAAAAAGAGAATTGAATTGTCAGGAATGAAATCGGCTAGCCTAAAAAAATTGGAGTGTGTTATTTTACCGTGTTCGTAAACCAGCAACTTCGATTGATCGCGTTCAGCTAACGGATGAAGCGCAATCCGATCATCGGGGAGATTGTAAGTGTAATCCTGAATTAAAATGTTTCTCGAATCTGACATTGCATTTTAGTCTTTAGTCTTACGTCTTTCGACTAAAGCCTCTTTTCACCATTCGGCTGTGGGATCGATTCTAAACACTTCACTCATTTCATCAAGCAAAGGTTGGAGATGCTCGGTGTGTTTACCAACTCTTCCACCAACAAGGGGAGTAATAATTTTTAAATCAGGTAGATTGAGTTGTGTTTGGTTAATCACTTCTTCCACTTTTTTCAGCCATCGATTTTTCAGTTCTTGCTCTCCAGCAAAAATTCCTGCTGAAATAATTTCATCTTCAAATGGAGATTCTTCAAAAATACCAAGCGCATATGGCATCGCAACATTCAAAGAATTTTGCAAGCGAGAAATACTTTCCTCAGTAGCAGAGCCAAGTTGCTTCACCCATGTGTTGGCGTGCATAGTGTGGTAACGCAATTCGCCTTTTATTTTTTTGGCGAGTTGTGCCAAAGGCTCATACGTTGAATGGCTAAGCATTTCCCAACGAAGCGCATCGGCTGTGTCGAATAAAAAATGACGAATCAAACTGAAGTCATATTCTTGATTTGGCAATTCTACTAACTGACAATTATGAAACTGGTTGGCATTGCGCGTGAACGCGACTGTATCGGGTGCTTGCTCGCCAAGATTGTTTAACATTTGGAATACAACGTAACTCTGTCCGATTTTATCCTGAGCCATCGATGAAAACGCAATGTCTTCTTCTAACAAAGGCCCGAGCCCTGTCCACTCGCTGTTGCGATGACCGATGATAAGCAAATCATCAGCGATTTTATAAAGAAGTTCTTTTAATGCCTCGGTATGCATGTCTTGCTACTTAAATCTTATATCTTTTGTCTTTCTAAAAATTCTTTCAATTTATCTCCACCTTTATAATCCGATGCATCGCGGAATTTTTTTTCGGGCAGCGTGTTCCACAAATCTTTTTCTTCGGTGGTGGTGTAACGTATTTTGTTTTTCTTGATAGCCCATATGTTGTAAACCATTTTGCCAGCACCAAATAAATCTTTCGCCAACCACATTGCTTCTTTAGGCGAACCTGCTTCAACCGAGCCAACATTTACGTGTTGTTTGCCCCGCTTGGCAAGTTGATAAATTTCGTATGTCTCTTTGCTGCCAGTTTGAAAATTACTCGAGATCAATTCGTAGGCGCTTTGATTTCCTTCGGTGGTTGGCGATACAAAGACATCACGAGTATCTACTACATAGATTGACGTGCATGTGAACCTTCTGGTAAATGTTTCTTTAGCCAAGACATACGCCATTTCTAACGTAGGAGCATGAACGCAGCCTTCATGCTGAAAAGGTTTCCCTTCTTTGGCCTGAACAAAAACTTCGAATGTGCCCAGTTGATCTAATGGCTGCTTAGGTTTTACTTCCCCGACTTGCGGGAGGCGTGTGATGCGTGGGTCAAGTGATTTCAAGATGGAAAATAATTGCAACTGCAAATATATCAGATTACTATGGTTTGACGTAGTGGTTTTTTCGGAAGTGCGGAACAGAACTCTCGGTTACTTTGTTGCGTTGAAACAGAATCATTCGTTATGAAGTACATCGATCTTCTGCTGGCAACCGATTGGCTCTCGCGCTACTATCCGAAATATTATAACAATGAATTGCTGCTGCTGGCCGATGATATACTCAAATGGTTTGAAGGCGAACTCCCAGAAGACAGCAGCACCTTAGAGTATTTGAAAAGTTTGTATGATTCACCTACCGAAGCACTTCTTTCCATCTGGAAAGAAATTCAATTGTTGATGGGGAGTTATTGGGGGAATTAAGATGGCGCTAAATCCACTTTTTTATCTTTCTTGCCTTTCTTTTTCTTTCCAACCTTAATGGTGAAGTCCAAGTCAACGCCAAAGATGTTGTAGGTGTAAAAATAGTTGTGTGAGTAATCGGGCTGCCAAATGTAGAAGAAATTTACTTTTTGGTTTTTAGTGTATTCGTATTTCAATCCACACGTATTTTGCCACCAATCTATGTTGTTGGATTGCTGAACATTCACAAACGGCTCTCCATAGATGTAAACATCTACTCGCTTATTAATTTTGTACTGTACTTTCACCCGTGGTCGTAAATACGTGCTGTTCTGTAGTTTTTGTTCATCGTCTCCCAGAAAATATTGGTTTTGCTTTTGCAGCATGGGGCGAAAGATGAATTCAAATTTTTTCCATTTGGTTTGCGCCTCACCGCCAATGGCAAACCGGTGATAGTGCCCCACATCAATAACAGTAGTATATCGGTAGTCCACACA
>DPLR01000577.1 GCA_003541895.1 Cytophagales bacterium
GACCGGGAGCAAATTATTCGGAAACAGAATCGAGCGGCTTGCCTTCCAATGGGATTGGCTTTCGTGGTTTAACACCCACCCAATCTGTTGAAACCAATACCCGACAGAATGGGTACAATATTACGGCTGATCTTTATGGGTACCCTGAATCTTATTATATCCCACCACTCGAGGCAGTAGAACGAATTGAAGTGACCAGAGGAGCGGCATCATTGCAGTTCGGCCCACAATTTGGCGGAGTAATAAACTACATCCTGCGAAAAGGAGTAGCAAAACCGATTGAAGTTATTGCCCAGCAAACCGAAGGTAGTTTTGGCTTACATAATTCTTTTCTTTCGGTGGGTGGAACAAAAGGCAAATTCAATTATTATTCCTTTGGGCAACTCCAACGTGTGGTAGGCTGGAGGCCAAATTCAGATTTCCAAAAAATCACCGGCTACAACAGAATTGAATATCAAGCTTCAGAGAAAATTAAACTCGGACTCGAATACACTTTTCTCAGGAATCGAATTCACATGCCCGGAGGCTTAACCGACAGCATGTTTTATTTGAACAGCAAAACCTCTTACCGTTCGCGCAATTGGATTACCTCACCTTGGAATATTTTAACCGCCACCTTCTATTGGAAAATCAACCCATGCACATCGCTGAATATCAAATCAACCTATAATGAAAGTGCGCGTAACTTAGTGTGGCGAAATGAAGATGGTGGCCCGCAAGCCATGGATGCCATTGATCCCCTTACTAATACCTATGTAAATCGCGAAGTAGAGCACGAGGGATTTAAAAGCCACACTACAGAAGCGAGGTTAGCCTCACATTACAAAATTGGCAGACTTCAGAATTCGTTGGCTACCGGATTTCGTCTGTTCATTGGTAACATGAAGCGACAAGGTGGAGGAGAAGGAACCACCGGAACAGACTTTGACATGAGCCTAGTAACCCCGGGCTTTGAGTATGATCTTGATTTTTCTACAAAAAATATTGCTCCCTTTATAGAGAATACATTTCGACTGAATGATAAATTTTCGGCAACAGCCGGAGTGCGCTATGAATTTATTCGCTCAACCATCAAAGGCTTTAACCCGAGTGCAGATGAAAGTACGGTGGTGTATTCCAACCATTCAAAAGATCGAGCTATTTTTCTCACGGGTATCGGCCTTCAATATCTTACTTCAGCAAACACCAATATTTATTTTAATTGGACGCAATCGTATAGACCTCTGGATTATTCCAGTTTGCAGCCGCTTGGAACCATTGTTGCGGTTGATCCAAACTTAAAGGATTCGAATGGAGATAACACAGACATTGGCTTTCGCGGGTCGGTGAAGGATTATCTCAACTTTGACTTAAGCTATTTTTATTTGCGCTACAACAACCGTGTTGGCCTTATTGAAAAAACGGATGCGAATGGTACCTATCCCTTTAGAACAAATGTGGCCAATAGCCTGCATCAAGGTATTGAATCGTATGTGGAGTTCAATCCAGTGAAGGCATTTATAGGAAAAAGAAATTGGGGGTTCAGTTTTTTCAATTCTTTAGGCTTGATCGATGCGAGGTATGTAAGCGGGGCGTTTACTGGAAAGCATGTAGAGTTCGCCCCTTCACTAATCAACCGCTTTGGTACGAATGTATTCTTTGGTAAATTCTCGATGACGTATTTGATCAGCCGTAATTCAAAATCCTACAGCGATGCATCCAATTCAGAAACTCCTTCTGCCGATGCAGTTGCAGGTGCTATTCCTGCATACACTGTATCCGATCTATCTGCTTCAGTGAGGGTAAGAAACTGTCAGGTTAAGTTGGGTGTGAATAATTTATTGGATGCTCATTATTTTACATTGCGCACCAGTGAATACCCTGGTCCCGGAATCATTCCTTCGGTTGGCAGAAGTTTTTACATTGGCTTCGGTATAAAATTCTGATTTACATTTCAGGGAACTTATTAATATTGCGATGCTAAAAATTACGCTTGAAAACGATTTCAAAATTCTTCCACTTTCTCTACATCGTTTGGGTTGGCTTTGTATTCATCAGCACGATGCTTTTTTTTCTGCCCGGATTGACCTTGCCATTTCTGTTTGGAAAAAGGTTCAGTTGGATCGGTTATAAATTTCTTTGGATATGGTCATTGACATTTAGCTGGCTTACCTTCATTCGATATGAATTTCACGGCAAAGAAAATTTTAGAAAAGGTCAATCCTATATCTACGTAAGTAACCATACCTCTTTTCTCGATCTGCCGGGTATTCGTTTATTGATCCCCGGTGAATTCAGGCCGCTAGCTAAAAAAGAATTGTTGAAGATTCCCGTGTTTGGTTGGATTGCGCAAAGTGCAACGATCATTGTTGATCGCTCTGATCGTGAGAGTAAACACAAGAGCTTGGAGAAACTCAAAAAAATATTAACTAACGGAATTTCCATTTTGCTTTTTGCGGAAGGAACACAAAACAGGAGCAATGAAGTTTTGCAACCTTTTAAAGATGGTGCGTTTCGTTTAGCGATTGAAACGCAAATGCCTTTGTTACCTATGGTGGTAATCGGAGCGGGAAAGTTGATGCCTCCGGGTACGGTCAACTTACGCCCTGGATTAATAAAACTTTATGTTGGCCCTGAAATTCCAACGCAAGGATTGACTGACATTAACCAATTGAAAACACAAACTTTTGAGTTGATGAAAGAGATGATTTTGCAAAATTCAAAACCATGAAATCTTTTTTTGACATTGCGCTGGTTTTTGCGGGAGGAGGCTTGGGCAGTGTCGTGCGCTTTTTGCTGGGCCGCTGGGTCAATGCATGGCATAATCATCACTTTCCTTTCGGGACACTTGCCGTGAATGTGGTAGCGTGTTTGTTATTAGGATATGTGGTTGGTATTGCCGATCACCGTCATATTATTTCTCCATCGGCTCGCCTCTTCTGGACGGTTGGTTTCTGCGGAGGCTTCAGTACTTTTTCTACCTTTAGTGCCGAAACGCTTATCTTAATCCAAAGTGGCTTTCATCTTTCAACTTTACTATATATCACCTTGAGTTTGCTGCTTTGCCTTGCAGCTACTTTTTCTGGAATCTATTTTGGTGAGAACAGTTGATTAATGGATTGGCATATAGACCACCTTCTTGGTCTCAAAAAAATCTTCCTTAAAGTAATTCGACAAATCGTATAAGCTGTAAGGCTTTCTAAGTTCATCGAGTTCTTCATCGAGGTCACCACCCTTCAGGTAGAGTATTCCGTTGTCAAGCTCATGGGTGGAGTTAGGTTTTATACTGTTGTGCACCCATTCATAAAATTCTTTCATCCGGGTAACGGCACGGCTCACCACAAAATCAAATTTTTGTTTCACTTGCTCAGCCCGTAGTTGTTCGGCCTTTACATTTTTCAATTGGAGGGCTGCGGCCACTTCTTTTACTACCGTAATTTTTTTTCCGATGGAGTCTACAAGATAGAATTGGGTTTCAGGAAATAGAATGGCCAACGGAATTCCAGGGAAACCTCCACCTGTACCCACATCCATTACTTGAGCACCTTTACTAAAACTCATCACTTTGGCGATGCCCAAGGAATGAAGCACGTGATTGACGTAAATATTTTCGATGTCTTTACGCGAGATCACGTTGATTTTTTCATTCCATTCTTTGTAGAGATCGCCCAGTTGAGAGAATTGCTTTTGCTGCAACTCAGTTAAGTTAGGAAAATAATGGAAGACAATAGAAGCGTTTTGCAAAGCAATGAGTTAGTTAACACTTCAAAAGTAAAAAAAGCAGATTTACTTTTTCAAGAATTTTTGAATCGACTTGGTGTTGCTTTGGCTGTCGTGAATGCTGATTAAATAATAACCAGTTGATAAATCCTTTACTTTTACTCTTACCTCAAAATCATCGATGGCTTCATGTTCGAGTTCAAGAGTTGTTCCGATGATGGTATGAAATTCAAGTTTGGCTGTCTTAGCAATGGGCGATTCGAATTTTAACGTAAGCACATCCGATGCCGGGTTGGGGTACAAAGACACGGCCTTTGCTGGATCGTTTGACCTATATCCTTCGTCATGGCTTTGTGCCATGGCATTGAAGCCAAGTGCAATTAACAGAACCAGTACAATCGTTTTCATATCAGTTAATACATCCTTTTACGTGTATTCTCGGTATTTAGATGCAAAGGTCAGGCCAAAAGTTTAAATCAGCAACAATTTTTTTGGACCTCTGCCGTTAGGCGGGGCTCACTTTTTTGAAGGCATTCGGTAGAAATTCAATCAGGTCGGTGGCAGTCATGGAAATCATGCCGAGGTCGCTCGCTGCCAAATCGCCCGCTAAACCATGTACATAAACACCAGCCATAGCTGCATCGGCAGAAGAATAACCTTGAGATAAGAGCCCGGTGATGATTCCTAAAAGGACATCACCGCTTCCGCCTTTGGCCATGCCCGGATTTCCGGTAGAGTTGAAATAGACGTTTCCTTCAGGGGTAGCAACAGAGGTATGCGCACCTTTCAAAACGATAACTGATTTTAGTTTTGCTGAAAGTTTTTTGAGTAGATCAAGTCGTTCAAAGTCATTGGCCCATGTGCCAGCGAATCGTTCACATTCTTTCGGGCGGGGTGTGAGAATACTTCGCTCTGGAATGAGATCTACC
>DPLR01000077.1 GCA_003541895.1 Cytophagales bacterium
ACTACATTTTCAAAATCATCCGACTTAATCGTTAGAGGAATATTGGTAAAGACTTCAGGGTTATCGCTACGATAGGTAGATCGAAGCTCAAGCACTGCATAATTCAAAATTTCCTCATCGGTTTCATCGAGCTTCTTTTTGATTTCTGTATTCTTCGAGAAATTGATCGAGCCTTCTTTCACGCGCAAGTAGTTGATGAAGGCAGCCGTGGGTGAGCTCGCAATTGTAAAAACATCAATGTTCGTAAGCTTTCGATTTACCACTAATGATTTCGATTGAAAATTTTCGAGCAGTGCCAATTTCTGTTTAAACTCTTCGGCCTTTTCAAATTCCATTTTCTCTGCGGCCGCTACCATTCGGCTGGCAAAAGCTTCTTCCACTACACTTAAATCTCCCTTCAAAATATTTCGCGCCTGGGCAATGTCGTCCAAATAATTTTTTTCTTCCTGAAGCCCCGCACACGGCCCCTTACAATTTCCAATGTGATATTCGAGGCATACTTTGAATTTGTTTTGCCTGATGTTTTCTTCCGACAAAAAAAGATTGCATGTGCGAATAGAGTACAGTTGCCTCACCAACTCTAAAATATTTTTCATTGCCACCACACTAGAGTACGGCCCATAATACTCGCCATGCTTAGGAATGAATTTTCGGGTGGCAATAATCCGTGGGAATCGTTCTTTAATGATGCACAAAAACGGAAACGTTTTGTCGTCCTTGAGCATGATGTTGTACTTCGGCTGATTTTGCTTGATGAGGTTATTCTCTAAAAGCAAGGCATCAAACTCGTTATTCACCAACGTGAATTCAATATTCCGAATCTCAGAAACCAACTTTTCAGTCTTGCGGTTGTACTGCGATTGTTTGTTGAAATAACTGCTAACTCTTTTCTTCAGGCTTTTCGCTTTGCCCACGTAAATCAGCTCGCCTCCTTCGTTGAAATAGCGATAAACTCCCGGAGAATCAGGCAATGTTGAGATGATTGATTTTAGCTTTTCGTTACTGGTCATGTGCTGTTGCGAAATTAATCTTTCAGTGGTAATATTTTTTTAATCATATTTGAATTACTGATATTTTTTATGGCGCTTCCATTTCGGTTTTTTGTCTTTGTCATAGCAAATTTTGTTTGCGCGAGTCTAGTTGCGCAACAACAGGCTGATCACCAACCCGTAAAAATAAATTTCTATTACAATGAGAATTGGGAATTAACCTCATCTGAAAAATCAGTTTACAAACGAGAAGCTTTTTTCGACTTGGTGGATATGGTTTTTGAAGGTGTCTATTCGGATTACGATAAAGGAGGGAAATTAATTGCCGATGGATTTTATTCCCACGGAATTAAAAGTGGAATTCATACGGAATATTCCAACAACAACGTTCACAAGAAAATTGAATATGCCGATAACGACTTTACCATTTGGGAATGGAATGATGGCCAAAGCGAAGGCGTAAAAAATGGAACTGGAAAATTTTATACTTCATACTACTATTTCGTAAATGAGGACGGAGCTATCAAAGGGAAGCAAGGCTTTTTAACAGGTGAGTTTAGAAACGGAAGAAGAGTTGGTAAGTGGCGGTATATTAATACGCACGCTGGATCCGTTGATGAAGAAATTTATGTCAATGGAAAGTTAAATAGTCATCGGCATTACAACTCTGAAGACACGACCATATTGATGACGAATAAGAAGAAAACAATTTATCTTTCCATCAATGCCCTAAACACAGAAGCTCTAATGTACGATGCCACAGTTTTTACATCACTTAATCAATACTTTGAGCAGTATGTAAATTATCACCCAGCCTTTAAGAGAAATGTGACGTACCCTGGTGGTTGGAAAAAACTCTTAACGCTACTAGCGCAAGCAGCTGTAGTTCCAGAAAATACGATCGAGCTTTTACGTATAAAAATTGATGAGCATGGGCAAATAACAAAATTCGATGTAGCGGTATCGATCTCCCCTATCTATGACGAGTTATGTCAAAATATATTTGACCTTCATAAAGAGCGATTGTTTCCGGCAATCAATAATGGCAAACCAACATCCATGACAGTTTATATTCCGATTGCCGGAGGAGAAGCTTGGATGAATACTTTACAAGAAATGCCTACGGCTTGGTTCTTTGATTATTCTAATTTTTATTGATCAATTACGGATATCCTCCGGTTCATAATCTTGCACGCGAACTGAATCAGGCAATTGCCTGCCGTGGTCAATAGAAACATCAACACCCGATGAAGGCTTTTTGAAATATCCCTTTGTAATTCCCGTTGAGGGATCGGCATAAACTTTCAACATAAACTTGGCCCAGATTGGCCGAGCTGTTCGTGCACCTTGACCAAAATCCCACGAAGGAAAATGGATGCCACGCTCATCGCCACCAACCCAAACACCGGTAACTAAATCATGCGTTACTCCCATGTACCAGCCATCAGAAGCATCGTTCGTTGTTCCTGTCTTTCCACCAATCTCATTATTCTCGCGCAAGCTAGTTGGTAGGCCTTGCGATGTACCATGTCTCTCTTCAACACCACCTTTCAACATATAAACCATTTTATAAGCGGTTTGCTCGTTGATCGCTTCTCTTGTTTTAGGAACAAAATTTTCAATCACATTTCCATTTTTATCTTCTATGCGAGTGATGAAATAAGGTTTGGTATTTATTCCTCCGTTCACGAATGTGCAGTAGGCACCTACCATTTCATAAAGAGAAACATCGCTTGTGCCAAGGCAAAGTGAAGGCACTGCATCAAGTTTACTTTCAATACCGACACGATGCGCAAACTCAACTACATTCTCTTCGCCCAAAGCCTGCATCATTTGTGCAGTAATAGAATTAATGGAACGTGCCATAGCCTGGCGAAGTGTCATTCGCTCACCTGTTCCCTTGGGCGGCCCTTCTGAGTTAGCTGGGTACCACGATGGCTGCCCTGGTATTTTAAATTGAGGAGAGATGTCTCTTCTTACATCCGATGGCTGATACCCATTCTCCATGGCAAGTCCATAAACAAATGGTTTGAATGTTGACCCCGGTTGTCTTTTCCCTTGACGAACGTGATCGAACTTAAAATATTTGTGGTCAACACCACACACCCACGCTTTGATGTGGCCCGTGTTAGGATCCATCGCCATTAAGCCGGCTTGCAAAAATCTTTTGTAATAATTCAATGAATCATAACTGCTGAACAATGTGTCGCGCTCGCCTTTGGTGGTATAGATTGTCATTGGCTTTTTGAGCTTCAGCATAATCTTTAATGAATCAGAATTTTCGCCATATTTTTCTGCGTACGCTTTGTAAGCTTCCGTTTGGCGAATACGTCTCTCCAAAAAATCTTTTATTTCTCTTCCGTCTTCATCTACCCACGGGTTTCGGTTGCGCCTTTTCCATTCTTTAAAAAATTGTTCTTGCAACGTTTTCATCTCTTCTACCATGGCTTCTTCAGCGTAGCGTTGCAGTTTACTATCGATGGTAGTATAAATTTTCAAACCGGAATTGTAAAGGTCAATTCCCTTCTCGTTACAATAATTCAATAAATAATTGCCCAGCACCGTGCGGAAGTAAGTGGCTAGTCCTTTGTTCTGATTTCTTACACTATAATCCAATTCAATTGGCAATGCCTTGATTGAATCGAATTGCTTTCTGGTTTTTATTTTATAGCCTTGACGATATACTTTCAGCAAAACTTCATTACGCTTTTTCAAAGCATTTTTTGGGTTTCTTTTGGGGTTGTAAAATGACGGGGCTTGCAACATGCCAACGAGAATGGCTGACTCTTGCAAGTTGAGTTGGTCGGGCTCTTTATCGAAATACGTTTCGGCTGCCACTTTAATCCCAAAGGCATTGCTGCTGAAATCGCATGTGTTCAAATACATGGTGATGATTTCTTCCTTGGTGAAATTTTCTTCTAAGTCAACAGCTATGATCCACTCTTTTGTTTTTTGGATTAGCCTTCTTGGAATGCTGCCGAGTCTGGCCAATGGACCGTCTAAACTTTTGTCAGTGTTTTGGGTGTAAAGGTTTTTTGCTAACTGTTGGGTAAGAGTACTGCCACCGCCTGACTTGCTAAATGTCAACAGCCCTTTAATCACTCGAAAGAAAGCTGGCAGATCTAACCCCGAATGCTGATAGAAGCGATGGTCTTCTGAGATCAACAACGTATTTACTAGTTCTGGAGAGAGTTCATGGTAATGAACCTGACTGCGATTGTACCTAAAATAACTTCCGAGAGAAACGCCATCAGCAGAGATGATCTCAGAAGACAAATCGTTTTCAGGGTTTTCAACTTCGCGAATGCTTGGCATTCCACCGTACAAACCAAACAAGTCAATGCTTACCGTGAAAACATACAGGGGCAGCCCCAGAATAAAAACAAGAAATGCAATCCACAAATATTTGCTTGCGCGCGGAATCCACTTCAAGCGTGTCTTGAGAATTTTATCAATTCTACTTTTGATAGTTTTTGTCGAAGAACGTGAGGTACTCATCCAATGATTTAGTTCGGTATAAAATCTGGAAATTATCTTTCGTAATTACAAAGTTATTGAATTTGTGATCTGAAAATGGTTTGGTCTTGTACAATTGGTCGAGAAATCCGTAATAGTATTTCAAGGCGGTTCCACGATCGGGGATTTCTACGCACATGGTTAGCGTCTTATCATCAAGGCCGAGGTTGCTGGTGGTCAGTTTCAACTCTTTCCAATTTTTGGCATTGAATTTTTCGAGGGCATCAACAACCGCATTGGTAAGTCGATCGGCAGAGTTGTAAACTACGACAAAAAAATG
>DPLR01000001.1 GCA_003541895.1 Cytophagales bacterium
GCCCCAAGCTATAAAGAACCATTACTAGCAAGAGGCTCAAAATCAAACTTCCGTAGATGTTACCCTTAAACTTTAAACCTTTAAAAATTTTATTCATCATTTCCTTTGGTCTTAACGCCAATTCGCTCAGATAATGGAGCAAGCCAATCCCAATAAAATTCAGGCTCGTTAAAAATACGGATGACTTGATTTGGCTTCAAGCCAAGTTTTTTTGCAAGAGATTTATCAGACTCAGCTGGCATATACAAAATAAAAATCCCGACCATGAAGATCGGGATTTCAAATCAAATGGTTTCTAAATTAATTGCCGTTCTTTTGAGCAGCCATTTTATCCATTTCTTTATTGAAGGTGTCTTTGAATTTCTCATAGTCATAATCCACTTTCAATTTATCATCTGCAGACAGTCGATTCTTATATTCCTGAATCAAATTATCGGCTGATAATTCGATGGCTACATAATATTTGTAGGTTCCTTCTTTAGTTTGCACAGGCTTCTCGCAGATGGTCTTGATTCCCTGCAACGTTTGATCAACAACTTCTCGGTTTAGGCTCTCAAATTTTTGTTCGAGTTGCTCCTTCTTATCCATAGAAGTAGAGTTGGTATAATTGTCGGTCACCGTTTTAACTGTTGTCTGAATAGATTGAGCTAAATCATTGCGGGCATTGGTCAAGGCTTTCTTCTTGGCAGTTACCAAATCCATACTCTCTCCAATAGAATTTGCACGAAAGACTTTATTGTCAGTGTAAAATCCAGGGCCAGAGCAAGGAACAGATACTTCGGTTTCGCCAGAAGGCAATTTGGTTTTGTTGCTCTTACAACCAACAATCAACATGGCTGCAAAAACAACTATCAATACAGAAAAATTAATAATCCTTTTCATATTCATGGGTATTTAAGTGTTACGCAATTTAATACAAAGCAAGTTTAAGGCCATTGTTATTTTAAAAATTTAATCAATTAGATCAGTTAACTTAAAAATAGTTTAATTATTGTAAAATGGCGTTAAGCATCTCAGGCAATGTTTGGGTATCGAGGCTATCTAATAATTTATTGTAAGCATCTTGACTACTCCTCTCGTAATCCAAACTAAATCCTTTCACTCGATCAACCGTTGCAGTGTAAATCTCTTTACTGTCTTTAACGGATGAGACACGAATAACGGATGTAGCGTAGGTAATAAAAATGCTGCCTGACACAGTTCCTTTCTCAGAAATTGAATTCACATCAAGTGCCAATTCTGCTTTTAATTTGTCACCGGTAAACTCAAAACCAGCATTTGCCAAATAGTTTTTCACCTTTAAAGCAACCTGTTGATTAGCCTTATCTTGCCCAAGGCTTTTTTCTGAAGATGAAATAAAGACCAACGGACGTTGCACGCTCATGTTGACTATTCCTTTGGGTGCAACTATTTTTTGAGCAACCATCGAATAAATATCTGAAGGGTTGTCACCCGCAAATTTTAATAAGTTCACTTTTACAGATACCGTTTGCTCGAGATCACGCGAGCTAATTTTTGTTATCAATATCTTCACTGTCCCATCATCTCCTGTCTTATAGTCTGGGAATACATCACCGGCACCTTTTTCAAAATTGGCGATCAACGGCAAACCGCTGATAGGTTTTTGATTTAACTTATTCACAACTTTTGAAACGATGGTTTGCCCGCTTTGAGCAACAATTCGATTAACAGCAACTTGAGACGGAGCAACGGTCAATTGCATTTTATCTAACAACAATTGCATGCTTGTAATAATCTCATTGGTAAGTAAAATGTCCTGACCGTTATACTGAATTCGGAGTGGTTCTGCCAAATATTTTTCTACTGCTCGAAAACCTTGGTAGTAAAACCCGAGAGAAGTCACTGGGTCATTGTTCTTTTCTGCTTCACGAGCTTTAGTAAAGAAATCGAGACCAAGTGTTACTGCATTACGTTTTTGTTCATCTTTGATTTCTTTGTAGCGCTGCTTTGACAACCGATAATAAACCCAATAATTTCGGTCATCTTGCCATACATCAACTTGCTCAAATTCTTCAATGTCATCAGCAGCCGTTGTCTGGATCATCTGCTGGTATTTCTCTTGAAATTCTTTCCCGTTGTCTAATTGATTAAGAACTGAAGTAGACGAAACATTTACTTTAATTTCAGAGACCAAGTCTTCCAAGGCACTTTTCTTTGCTTCTTGTATATAATTGTTCTGACCATCTTTAGCTGCGTGACCAATTCCTATGTAATAGATTCCTTCATCTGGTTTTGCGCTAAGCCAAGCAGGTTGAGGGTTTTCATTTTTCTTGCCTTTCTTTTTTGATGATTTGCTTTGTGTTGAAGCCGGTGAACAGCTAACCAACACAACCAGCGCAAAGAACAAATACTTTTTCACAACGCTTATTATTTTGCTCCAAACTTACGTTAATAAAACTAAATAGTGCAACCAAGACAAATATCAAGCCATCTCAAAATTTGGAATCAGCTAGCATGCCTTAAAAATAGAAAAGGCTGTCTTTGGTAAGACAGCCTTTCAGAGACTTTTACAAATTGAATTTACTTCAACTGCTTTACAATTGCTTCAAATGCCTGCGGATGGTTAGCGGCAAGATCGGCCAACGCTTTACGATTTAATTCAATACCTGCAGTCTTTATTTTGCCCATGAACTCGGAATAAGACATTCCATAAGCTCTTGCACCTGCGTTGATCCGAGCAATCCATAATGAGCGGAAGTCGCGCTTCTTTGCTTTACGGTCGCGGTAGGCGTAGCCCATACCTTTTTCGACCTTGTTTTTGGCAACTGTCCAAACATTTTTACCGCGACCAAAATACCCTTTGGCCTGCTCTAGCACTCTTTTGCGCCTTTTGCGCGATGCTACATTGTTTACTGAACGTGGCATAGTAATTTACATTTTTGACCGTAGGCGTCTTCTCTCAAAGATCTTTGTGCCATCAGCCGGGTTGAACATAAAACCAAACTTTGCTCAAGGCAAAGTTTTTATACTAGATAAGGTAACATCGGTTTGATGTTATTCTCGTCTACTTTCTTTACAGTTACTTTTTTGCCAAGATTTCTTTTTTGCTTGGTCTCCTTCTTGGTCAGAATATGCCTTGCATAAGCTTTCTTACGCTTGATTTTACCTGTACCGGTAACTTTGAAACGTTTCTTCGCTCCTGACTTGGTTTTTAACTTAGGCATGGTATACGTATTAAAAATCTATTTTCCTTTTCCTTTTGGTGTCATCAACAAATACATGCGCTTTCCTTCGAGTTGTGGCATCTGTTCTACTTTCCCTAAAGCCTCCAACGACTGCGCAAACTTCAATAGGAGAATTTCTCCTCGCTCTTTATAAACAATCGATCTCCCCGCAAAATGAACATAGGCTTTAACCTTTGCTCCTTCTTTCAAGAAGTTCTCTGCATGCTTCACTTTAAAATTGAAATCGTGGTCATCCGTATTAGGCCCAAATCGAATTTCCTTCAAAACCGACTTTTGAGCATTTGCCTTGATTTCTTTCTGTTTCTTTTTTTGCTCGTACTTAAACTTTGAGTAATCGATCACTTTACAAACCGGTGGTTCTGCTTTTGGTGATATCTCAACCAAATCCAAACCTTGTTCCTGCGCCATTTTTATGGCTACTGCAATAGGATAAACATCTACTTTAATGTTTTCTCCAACTACACGCACACGTTGCGCAGTTATTCTCTCATTAATGCGGTAGGGTTCTTCTACTACACGCGGCCGGAAACCTCTGTTGTTAGGTCGGTTATTCGTTGGGTTTAATGCCACTCGTTGGGTTTAAGTTCTACAATTTTTAAAAACAGGCTGCAAGTATCGGGATTTTTTCGGGTTTTTCAAAATATATGTAAGGGCCAAAAACCAATATTAATTAAGCTGACTGGTTAAGCCTGTCCTGAATATGGCTTGAGAGCCGTAAAGACAAAGCAACTAATGTGAGGGTTGGGTTAGGCGCAGCTGATGTTGTATAACAACCTGAACCAGCCACATAAAGATTGCTGATTCCGTGCACTTTACAGTTCTTATCAACAACTCCATTTTTAGGGTCGTCACTCATGCGAGTGGTGCCCATGTGATGCCATCCTCCATTGGTGCCAGCGGGCCAAGAATTATCATTTTCATCACGAAGCGATTCATGCAATTTTAATCGTGCAAAGCCCGCAACCCCTACTTGATGGCCAATGATTTGGTTAATTTTCCTAAGACTTCTCTTATCTAGGTCGGTCAATTGCCAATTCAGATTGGCTAACGGCACACCTAATTCATCCTTTTCTTGACCTATTGTAACTCGCGAATCGGGGTTAGGAGACTGCTCCATTCGTGTTTGGAAAGAGTAGGCTCTTGAAATACTCCCAATATTTTCTTTCTCCGCTTTCTTTGCCGCCTCATCCCAATTCCCAAACATATCATCAACATTTTTTTTCCAGTTTTCTGATTTCCATAAGTCGATTCTGGGTTTCGTGTTCCGAATGTAAGTCAAGGGCTGAGGCCCTGCAGTACCATTTAAAATTTTATTAGCCTGCTGAACCTTAGGGTGAATAGCTAGTTCGCACCAAGTCCCATTCCAACTAAATAAATCTGTTGGAAATGGCTTTAACAACCACAGTTCAGCGGTGTCGATTTCGAGATGTTCCATAAAGTATCTGCCCACCAAATCGTTGTCGTTACCCAATCCATTTTTTGCTTGAGAATTGGCAGCAAGAAGCATTCTGGCATTTTGAATTGCACCACCAGCAAGGATAAAATATTTTGCCCTTACGATATGTGTTTTGCCTGCATAATTTTTAACAACCAATTCTGAAATAGATGACACATCTTCCGTTGCCTTAACGTCAACCATTGTTGCATAAGTATAGAGATGAATATTTTTCGATTTCACTACTGGCTCTTTGTAAACTTTTGCTAATCCACCAGTGAAACCATTAACAGGACTTAACTGCCACATCTTATGCCACACAATATTTGAATCAAGTGGAAAAGGATTCATGTTTGGTTTCTGCTTTTGCCAAAACTCTAAAGTATAATCATAAGGACCGAGTTTTAGAACCTCATTTGCTTTCGCATAAAATGGATCAAGGTCTTTCTTTACTATTGGCCATCCGCTGTTGGGTACCCAATCTCGTTTTTCAAAATCTATGTCATCAAAAGGAGAGCACATACCAGCCCAATGGTTGGTTGTACCCCCAAAAAATGATAATCGGTTTGACCTCATTGGATAGTACTTCTGGCCTGTTGTTTTTCCTTTGTACATATCCTGGATGCGATCTTCAAACTCAAAGCCACCGCTCTCAAGCAGGATTACTTTTTGTTTGGGGTTCTTCATCCAATCCAACGACATACTTATTCCTGCTGCTCCTGCACCCACAATACAGACATCACCCTCAATGATCGAGTGATCTGGTAAATTTCTGGCATCTATGTGCATAGCTATTTTCTAAGATTTGCCTATTGAATGTAATGCACACTGGCGAGCTTCTGTGACAGAGAGAACCCAACCATCCACAGTAATTGTGTTGCCCGATTGAAAATCCTGTTTGACCTTCTGTTCTATGAACTTATCATACGACTGTTCACCATCGTGGCCGCTCATGATGGATTTTACCAATGATCGCTCACTATCTTCATCCGATTTGATAATATACTTTTTTCCGATTGATTTGATCTCTTCTTTCTCCCAAATCATAGCTAATGACTTAGGGATCGAGAGCGATGGATCGTATTCAATTCTCCGAAAAAAATAATACGATGGAAAAGCAACGGCAGCAACGGTGCCGGCACCCAATAAGACAAAGCCTCTTCGATTCATGATTTTTATTGGTTGAGAATTAAAGCCTGCCGCTAGCAACCAACTTGATAAATCTAATCTAAGCTTAGTTTCTTAAATTCACAAGCACCCGTTAAAATAACAGGAGCGAATTGAAATGATTAATTCGATGGCATTGCAAAGTTAGATTGAAACTGAATGACAAAATCAGTTAAGCCCATCGCACCCTTATCACCTTCGCCATGTTTGCGAACAGCCACTTTGTTTTCGGTGGCTTCCTTCTCTCCTACAATGAGCATGAATGGGATTTTCTTCACCTCGGCATCGCGAATTTTACGTCCAATTTTTTCATCGCGATCGTCAAGAAATCCGCGAATGTCAATCTCTTTCAATTTATCAACTACCTTTTGTGCATAGTCGTTGAATTTTTCTGAGATTGGCAGCACGGCAAATTGCTCGGGTGCCAACCACAACGGAAAATTACCTGCGCAATGTTCAATCAATACCGCCACAAATCTTTCCATTGAACCGAATGGCGCGCGGTGAATCATTACAGGTCTGTGGCGCTGATTGTCGGATCCAATGTATTCCAACTCAAATCGCTGCGGCAATTGATAGTCAACTTGAATTGTGCCCAACTGCCAACTTCTCCCGAGGGCATCACGCACCATAAAGTCGAGCTTGGGTCCATAGAAAGCAGCCTCTCCCTGAACTGCCACAGTCTTTAAGCCGCGTTCATCAGCGGCCTCTTGAATCTCGCGCTCGGCACGATCCCACAATTCATCTTCGCCAATGTATTTCTGCTTGTTGGCAGGATCGCGCAGCGAAACTTGTGCGGTGTAATTTTCAAATCCTAGCGATTTAAACACATGCAACACCAAATCGATTACTTTTATAAATTCTTCTTTTACTTGATCGGGTCGGCAAAAAATGTGCGCATCATCTTGGGTAAATCCACGCACGCGCGTGAGGCCGTGAAGTTCTCCACTTTGTTCGTATCGGTAAACTGTTCCGAATTCTGCGAAGCGAAGTGGAAGCTCTTTGTACGAACGTGGTTTCACTTTATAAATCTCGCAGTGATGCGGGCAGTTCAT
>DPLR01000308.1 GCA_003541895.1 Cytophagales bacterium
GGTCATAACTCCCATTATTAAAAATGAACTTAGCTACACAGCCTTGCCCTTTGAGGAACTTCTTGAAAACTTCATTAGAGCAGAAATTGACCAAACCGAGGAAGTTACAAAAAACCATCAAGAACTAATCTTGACCTGGAAAAACTTGACTCGGATCAGCGAGGAATAGCCTTAAGGTGAGTCACGAAAATGTTATCTACAAATTGTGCCCTATTGATCTTTGTCTAAGTGACTAAATGTTGGGGGATTATTTGAGCCATCAAAAAATCCTCAATACGCTTCAAAGTCTTGGTTTTTCGTCTCTTGACGCTGAAGTATATGTGTTTTTGGGCAAGAAAGGGCCTCGGAAGGCAAGCGAGATTGTACAATCTCTGAATATTCCTAAACAGCAACTTTACACTATCTTAAAAGATCTGCAAAGTAAAGGAATTATTAACGCTACCCTTGAGCACCCTGCAAGATTCTCCACAGAACCCTTTGAGAAAGTGCTTGATTTATTTGTAAAAGCAAGAATGGAAGAAATTCAACAGATACAGGGCAGCAAAAACCAGATACTGACAGATTGGCAATCAATTAAAATTAACGAAGACAAAGACAAACCATCGACGTTTAAAGTGCTTGAAGGCAATAACTACATTTACCCAAAACTTAAACAAATGACTGAAGAGGCACAAACTCAGCTTTCATTCGTATTCACGATTCCAGAATTGATTAGATTGTATCAAAATGATGTTCTCGAAGAATTATTCATGAGAATATCTTGCTCATCTGTTAATCTAAGAATTCTCACTGACATCTCACCGGAAACCCCCAAGATCATTGAGAGTCTTATAAAGAAAAAATATAAAAATCTTGAAGTGAGAGCACCTGATCTTGGACTAAAGCTTCCAAATTCTATGGTTATCCGGGACGAAGCTGAGGTGGCTTTCATAATTAATTCAAACGAAAACCACCCGGACAAACAACATAACACTTGTCTTTGGACCAACTGTAAAACTCTCGTTCAATCGTTTAATTCTGTTTTTGAAAATTCCTGGCACAGTGCAGTTGAGATACAAAAAAGAGCAATTGAAATCAAAACGGGCAGACCTACAGCAAAAACATGTGTTATCGTTGAAGCCAAAATAGCCAAAGATCATTATGATGAAACCCTTCGTGGTGCTAAAAGAAAAATCATCATTATGACTTCCTCCAATGGACTTATTGCCCTCAAGGAAAGCCTACCTCCCCTCAAAAAGTTGGTCGCCGAGGCAGTTTTGGTCAATATAATGGCCCCTATTGTTAATGAAAATCTAGACGCTGCCCAAAAATTGATGAAATATTGGGCGGTTAGACATATACCTGAAGCATATTTAGGCGCGACAAGTATTGATGGGCAATATTTCTACCAATTCAAAAACCCTGAATCACGTTCGAGCGATAGCAATCCGTTAAGATATTTTGAAAATACCTTTTACACTGACGATGCTGAGTATGCGACAAAAATGGAGCAAATGCTAAGTAACATCTGGAATAACGCTCAACCTCCCTCGCTTGTGGCATTAAAGTCAATAATTCACCCCATCCTTCCCTTGGATACTTCTGATCACATATTCAATCAACACCAAAATGAATTAAAAAAAATCGCTGGTTTCAATTATCTAGTTGCACCACAAAGGAGCCCATTAACCGAAAAAGAGATACAAGACCAAATCGAAAAAGCGGTTAGAACCCCTGCAAAAGACCCTAAAAAAGACACTGTTCGCTTATATGGTGCGCAAGCTAATGCTGTTATTTATCCGCCAAAAAGCCTCAATTTACCAAATTTCATAATTTTCGTTTCACATAATAACGAGAAATCATCCTTTGGAATCGAGAACTCGTTACACATCTTTACGCAAATAAAAATTGCCGACGAGGACTCTTATTTTTCAGGGGTCTTCGTCACGGATAGTCCTCGAGGCTATAGATACCGAAAAGCGATGCAAAAAATCCGCGGTATAAATGAGGTAGCGCTACTGTTAAAAAAGGATGAATTAAGTATTCAAGTCCATGGCAAGAAATTCGTTGTCGGTTGGAGCGTACCCATACCCTTACTTGCACCAAAATATATTCTGCCACCTGCCTGTATTATTTTTGAAGGTTATGGAGAAACAAAAACCTACTCGAGCAAAATGCTGGGTCCAGTTAATCCAAGACTAACAAACGAATTTAACATGGTAGATGCATTCGTTACTTTTATTCATCCATCTTCACATTATAACGGACCTGGATCTGATGGGATCTTGCTTAAAGAAAGAATCATGACTGGATATCCGTCTGGCTAAAATAATAGCAGCAACTAAAGCAAGCGACTCCCTTCTAATGCCAGAACCTTACTTACCCGTTTTGCTACGAGATATGCAACCGGAACTGCATATAATGTGCTTGTTATATTATAGATGATAAACGCAGGGACTAATCCCATAACATACGTTACAGGAATAGCTCTACCAAGTACAATCGGTAGCAGAACTTGATAGAGGACAAAAAAATCCACAACAGGCATGATTGATCCTCTTAATGCCACAGCAAATCCCGTAAAATATATCGTTGCTTTTTTTTCGCTTACTTGGCTCGCCA
>DPLR01000543.1 GCA_003541895.1 Cytophagales bacterium
GGTGGCTGATCTTGGAAAGCGTTTGTAATGTTACCTCGTATGGTAAGTTTTGTATTCTGACTTATGTTATAGTCAAAGCGAGCTACATAGCGCTGACTTTGTGTGGCACGGTTAAAGTTTTTATAAGTACCTGGGTCATAATTAAAATTTTGAACCAGAAAATCGCGTAACCCAGCTAAACCTGTTTGAGGGTCGTTATCATCTGATCCTTGAGTGTTAGTCGCAGTTGTAGGTGTAGCGGCTGTTGGGCGAACTGCATTCGTATAGAATGGATCTGTTCTCTTTTCAAATTCTGCATTGACAAAGAAGAATAGTTTGTTCTTAATAATCGGACCACCTATCCTAAAGCCATAGTTATTGTAATTAAAACTTGGAACAGGGTTTGAAGTGCCATTAATTTTTTTCCCGGCAAGGCCTTCATTTCTAAAGAAATAATACGCTGAACCTTGAATCTCATTTGTACCACTTCGGGTTACAGCACTAACACCAGCACCGGTGAAATTTCCCTGACGAACATCATAAGGAGAAAGAACAACTGAAATTTCCTGAATGGCATCGATACTAAAAGGAGTTGCATTTGACTGGCCGGCCGGCAGCGGATTTAAACCAAACACGTTATTAACAGTAGCACCATCAATCGTCAAGTTATTATAAAGGTAGCTTCGGCCTCCAAAACTGAACGGGTTTCCACTTCCGCTCGATTGAGGCGAAAGATTGGTGAAATCCCTAAAATCACGACCAATGGATGGCAGCGTCATGATCTGACTCGTTTTGAAATTGGTTGATGCCCCCATCTTGTCTGAATTGAGAATTGGATCTTTATCTCCAGTTACTACAACCTCTTGAAGTTGAGATGCTTCATCTAACAGCTTGTAATCAAGCACCAGTGTTTCACCCAACTGAAGGCTAACATTCTCGGTAGTCTGTTCTTTGTAACCAATAAAGGATACTTTAATGGTGTAAGGTCCGCCTATTCTCATGGCTGGAATAAAATACCTTCCATCTTTCAAAGAAGTAGTGCCATAGGTTGTTCCTGAGGGCATGTGTGTTGCCACAACATTTGCTCCAGGAAGTTCGCCTCCATTTTGGTCAGTGATTTTTCCCGACAAAGAGGCAGTAGTCACACCTTGTGCCCACGCTCCTACAACAGTCAAGAAAAAAAAGACCACAAGCAGTAGTTTTTTCTCCATAGTTTTTGAGTTTGGTTTTTTTATAATGCGCTGCAAAAATATCTTATTTACTATTCAAAAGGAGTATCGTTCATTTTAATTCTTTAGCACATTTTATTAACAAATTACTAACATGCCGGGGCTAATTTGCGCTCAAAATATTTAAACCGATTTCGGAATTCTTTTTCGCAATTTTGTAACTCGTAAACACCAAATTCTGTTTATCGACTAATGGACAAAGAAACAGTTAGCAGCGGAAATATTATTGACCTGAAGGTACTTCGCAGGATCATGAAATTCGTAACTCCTTATCGTGGAAGATTTTACTTGGTTGTATTTCTTACGCTGGCTTTGGGAATTGTAACCCCTTTGCGCCCTTTGCTCATCCAATACACTATTGATAAGCACGTTCAGTACGGCAACTATTGGGGCATGGTAAATATTACATTTATCATTCTGGTCTTGCTAATTGTTCAATCGGCAATGCAATATGCCCATACTTATATTTCTGGTAGGATTGCCCAGTTTGTTCTGAGGGACATCCGTGTAAAATTATATGAACACATTGTTCATCTTCGGCTTGCGTTTTTTGATAAAACGCCAATCGGCCGATTAGTAACCCGTACTATTTCTGATGTTGAAACTCTTGCCGATGTTTTCAGCGAAGGACTTGCCGCTATGGCCAGTGATTTACTTCAAATTGTTTTCATCCTGATTTTCATGTTTGTCATAGACTGGCGATTGGCTTTAGTCAGCCTTTCAACTGTTCCGCTCATGGTGTTGGCCACGTATATCTTTAAAGAAAAAATAAAAGTAGCCTTTAACGATGTGCGCAATGCTGTTTCAAATTTGAATGTGTTTGTACAAGAGCACATTACAGGCATGAACATTGTACAGATGTTTGGCAACGAGAAGAAAGAATTTGAAAAATTTAAAGAGATCAACAAGGAACATCGCGGTGCACACCTCAGGTCTGTACTCTATTATTCTGTTTATTTTCCGGTGGCTGAAATCATTGCCGCCATTGGTACTGGCCTTTTAGTTTGGTACGGAGCTAAAGGGGCTATCAACCCAGAAGTTACCGGAATCACCTTGGGCAAGCTGATTTCGTTCATTATGTTCATTCAACTTTTTTTCAGGCCGATACGGATGCTTGCTGATCGATATAACACATTGCAAATGGGCATTGTCAGTTCATCGCGCATCATCAATTTGCTTGACGACCAAGGTTATGTCGCAAAGAACGGATCGATGACTCCAGAACAAATCGATGGCGCTGTCCAATTCGATCACGTTTGGTTTGCTTACAACGAGAATAATTATGTGTTGAAAGATTTCAACCTTACTATCAATCAAGGCGAAACCGTAGCGTTGGTAGGAGCCACCGGTGCAGGTAAATCTTCTGTGATCAATTTGCTCAGTCGATTTTATGAAATTAATCGGGGCACAATTCGGATTGATGGGATCGATATCCAAGATTTTGATCTCACTTCGTTACGAAAAAAAATTGGAGTGGTGTTGCAAGATGTCTTCCTGTTTTCTGATTCAATTCGTTACAATATCACTTTAGGAAATCCTGAAGTTACAGATGATATGATTCTTCATGCCGCAGAATTGGTTGGTGCAAAAAAATTTATTGAGCGACTGCCCGGAGGGCTTGATTACAATGTGATGGAACGGGGCGCAACATTATCCGTGGGGCAACGCCAGTTGCTTTCTTTCATCCGTGCAATGGTGTACGATCCAAAAATATTAATCCTCGATGAGGCCACTTCTTCGGTCGATTCTGAAACGGAAGAAATGATTCAGCAAGCCATCAGCAAAATGATGTTTGGCCGAACCTCGATTGTGATTGCTCATCGACTTTCAACCATTCAAAACGCAAACAAAATTGTCGTTCTTGACAAAGGCGAAGTCAAAGAAGAAGGCAGGCACGAATATCTTTTGAATCAAAATGGTTTCTACGCCCACCTCCATAAAATGCAATACAAAGCGGCCGTTTAACCCGACTGAAATGCAAAGGCAAAACAATTATCTTTGCTTTTGATGGGCATTCAAAAAATTCTCTTCGCGTTTCTGTTCATTGCCACTTGCTCGTATTGCATGGCGCAAAAAAGAAGCAATCGTAGCGCGGGCTATCGTGTTCCGGTTGTTTCAGAAAACAAAGCAAGAATAGTTTGCCCCATCTTTAATGTCAATCAATATCCGTATCAGGGACTGGGACTGAAATTTGGAGACCCAACCGCCATCACTTACAAATTGTATCCCGACAGGCATTGGGCATTTGCTGTTGATGTTGGCAAGACTTCGGTTGGGCTGTACAATGATTACTACAAGCACTTGTTCAATTCATATGCGCAAATTGACACTGTACAAAAAACCTATATCTCCCATCAAGCCACAAGTAACTTTTTTCTTGAGACGAAACTGCTGTACCAATGGGATATTGAAAAAATATCGAAAGGCCTTCAACTTTACGCTGGACTTGGTTGGCAGTGGAGAAACACCTCTTTGAATTACACTTATACCTACAAGTCGGGTTCAAACACAAAACCCGGAAAATTAACCGGAAGCAGTTTTACCTATGGACCCGTTGCCATTTTAGGATTTGAATACGCCAATTTCAGTTTGCCGATTTCAGCCTTCATCGAGGTTGAATTGTTTACCGATAACATGGCCGACCCTGGGTACCACCGGTTTCAGGGTGGTGTTGGATTGAGATATGTGTTTTGAAATTTGAAACCCTAAGAGGATGTTACCTCATCCATCTGCATCTGCTTATCGAATAATTCTTTATACACTCCGTTTTGCTCAAGCAGACTTTCGTGTGTTCCTTGTTCAACAATTTCCCCATCGTCAAGTACAATAATTTTGCTTGCTAGTTTTGCTGAAGAAACGCGGTGAGAAATAATAATGGTCGTGCTTCCCTGCATTATTTTTCTCAAGCTATTCAGAATATTGTTTTCCGTATTAGTGTCAACTGCTGAAAGCGCATCATCAAGAATCAAGATTTTAGGTTTTCGAACTACAGCTCTCGCGATGGATACACGTTGTTTTTGTCCGCCCGATAGAGTGATGCCCCGCTCGCCAATCCGCGTACCAAATCCTTGCGGAAAAGCCTTCACGTTTTCATACACATCAGCATCTTTTGCTGCTTGAAAAATTTTAGTTTCATCTGGCTGGTCAAGGCCAAAAGAAATATTGTTGTAAATCGTATCGCTGAAAAGAAAAACATCTTGCGGCACAACCCCGATCTGAGAGCGGAGTTTGCTCAACTCATATTCCCTTATAGGGCGATCATCAATGCGTACTTCGCCAGAGGTAACATCATACAAACGAGAAGCTAAGTTGGTAACAGTACTTTTCCCCGAGCCGGTGGTACCAATAATCCCTAACGATTCGCCCGGATTGATCGTGAAAGAAATATTTTTCAAGGCAACCACTCCGGTGTCTGGATATTTGAATCCCACATTAATAAATTCGATTTTACCGGTTATTTCTGTTTCAAGCTTTTTATCAGAAACAATGTTCGTTTTTTCCTTTAAAAATTCATTAATCCTTTTTTGCGATGCCTCCGCACGCTTCACCTGACTGCTCGTCCAACCCAATAAGGTTACGGGCCAAGTCAACAAGTTTACATAAATAATAAACTCGGCCATGTTGCCAATAGTAAGCCGGCCATTGATCACTTCTGTGCTGCAAACATATACGGTAAGCACAGTACTTAAACCCACCAGAGCCATCACTAATGGATAGAACAAAGCTTCCACCTTGGTAAGTTTAATAGATTGATGTTTGTATTCGTTGCTTTCGCGGGTAAACCCTGCCACCGATTCATTTTCTCTTGTGAATGATTTCAGCACACGAATCCCAGAAAAAGCTTCTTGCACAAACGTACTCAACCTCGACTGGCTTTTCTGAATTTCATCGCTTCGGTGCTCAATGATATTGTTCACATAAAAAACAGCAATCGATAAGAAAGGAAGCGGCAGCAAAGAATAGAAGGTAAGTTTGGGGCTTATGTAAAACATTACAGGCACCAGCATGGCAAACAATGAAATAAGTGTGAGCCCATACATAATTGACGGGCCGAGATACATACGCACTCGGCCTACATCTTCGCTAATGCGATTCATCAAATCGCCCGTGCTATTCCTTCGATAAAAACTCAAAGGAAGTGATTGATAATGAAGAAAGATTTCATTTTTAAGGTCGTATTCAATCAACCGACTCATCACAATCAATGTTTGTCTAACAAAGTATAAAAAGATTCCGCGCAGCAGCGCCATAAGTAAAATCAGAACGGCATAGAATAAAATTCCTCGGCTAAAAACAGTAAAGAAATCCTGTTGCGCACCACTATTATCAAACGACCGATACACTCGTACATTATCGATTACCAAATCGATGGAGTATCGAACTAATTGAGCGGGAAGGATTTGAAAGGCGTTAGAGATTAAGATGAAAACAAAACCCCAGATCAGGTGCCACTTGTATTTCAGCAAATATTTATTGAGGTAAGCAAGTTCTTTCATTAATCAGGCAATGCAACTTTAGGTGTTTAATAACGATGACTTGGGGCGGTAAGTTCGTTAATGCAGACGGTTCTGCCAAAGTACTTTCACAATTCAGACTTACCATGTAATTTGCACCCGCTTAAAATCGTTCTCAACATATGCTCAACAGGCGCACCATCCGCATCAAAATCATGCAAAATCTTTTCGCTTACGCTCAGTGCAAAGAGGCCAATTTGTTGCTGGCCCATGATTTAATTGAAGAGCGCTTTCAACCCAACCTCAATTCGATGGAGGTACAAGACAAAGAATTGTTGAAAAAGCAAAAAAAGCAGGCACTGCAATCGTTAGATAAGAAAATGAAAGGCGAAGAGCCGAGCATTGAAGACGCTGCCGTTGCCAAATCGGTTGAAGAAGCCGTGGCTCTTTTTGAAAAGTCGATTAAGAAAGACCAAGTTTTTTTGAGCAAAAATATTTTGCTCGAAATGGAAAAACTGGCCAATACTTACCACCAAGTGATTGCCCTGATCATTGCCTTGGCTGATTTAGCAGCTACTGAAAAAAAGGGTGGTCATTCTAATTTTGCCAACCACAGTTGGGTAAAATCGTGGCGCGAAAATGAGGAATTAAAAAAATTGATCCTCAGAGAAAACGTGGGCTGGGAAAATAAAATGGAATATGTGCGCACCTGGTTTCGCGATCGGGTGAAAGAGGATAAGGCATACCAAGAATTTATTGCACAAAAGAACCCTTCAGAAGAAATTCAAAAGGATTTCATGAAGCACATGGCTCGCAAAATAATTTTAGGAGCCGGACCAATCAACGATTTCTTTGAAGAGCAAAATATCCGTTGGGCCGAAGACAAAGACATTATCAAAAGCATGGTCGACAAAACGATCAAGTCTTTTGCCGATGGCAAAACTTCGCTTCAAAAAGTTTCTTTGAATTGGGAAGACGACCGCGACTTTACTGAAAAATTATTCAACAGCACGATCGGGTTGGATGACCAGTACAAAGAGCTCATCGCAAAAAATACACGCAATTGGGAGGTTGACCGTTTACCACTAACGGATCGGGTGATTTTGGAAATGGCCATCACCGAGATGATTCATTTTCCGAACATCCCTGTAAAAGTTACCATCAACGAATACATTGAGCTCTCAAAAGAATATAGCACGCCCAAGAGCCGGCAATTCATTAATGGAATTTTGGATGTGATTTCTAAATCGATGAAAGAATCAGGCACTCTAAAAAAGAGCGGCCGCGGGCTTTTGGACAATAAATAAAGTGGTAAATATTTTATCTTTGTAATTCTTGAAAATGAAATAAGCTATGAGCAAAAAAAGCAACGCACTGATGGCATTTTTGGCTGGAGCAGCCGCAGGTGCAATCCTTGGTATTCTTTACGCACCCGACAAAGGATCGAACACCCGAGAGAAACTTTCTTTTCAGCTAGATAAATACAAAAAGATGTTGCAGGCTTACCTTGATGATCTGATGAGCGGCCAAGAAACCCCACTAACTTCAGAAGCAAAATCGCAGGGAGAAAAAGTGGTGTCTGAAGCCAAAGGAAAAGCGCAACAGCTTTTAAATGACGTTGATGAATTGCTTGAGCAGATTCGGGGCCGAAACAGTTAATCTTTTGTTAATCCCTCGCGGCTGTTAAGAGCAATAAGAAGAAGAATTAATTTTGTGAATAATATCAATAGTGAATATGAAAAATGTAATGAAGATTTTTACGATTGCCATTTTAACGTTGGCATTCAGTTCATGCCGCGACCGGGCAACAGAAAAAAGATTAGCAGATGTTGAAAGTAGGTTGGCTCAATTAGAGGCCAAACAACCCGCCAAGTTTAGCGCAAACCCACCTACCAATGCTCCAACGGTGAGTTCAACACCAGAAACAAAACCCGAAGGTCCACTTGCTGAAATTAAATATGACAATAACACATTTGATTTCGGTTCGATTACCGAAGGGCAAAAAGTTTCTCATACGTATAAAGTAACAAATACAGGTAATGCACCCCTCATCATTCAAAATGCACAACCTTCATGCGGTTGCACAGTACCTGAGTGGACTAAAACACCTATACCTGTTGGGGGAACAGGTTATGTTAAAGCCGAATTTGATTCAAAGGGCAAAACTGGAATGCAAAATAAAACGATCACAGTAACCGCTAACACGTGGCCGAAAGTAACTCAGCTTACCTTTAGAGCACAGGTAAATGCGAAATAGTGCCTTTGAAATAAAATGATTTCATTTCACGGAATATTTTGAAATCCCCGCAAGGGGATTTTTTATTTTAGTATCTTTTTAAAAAAACTCAAGAATGAAACTCCTGATTTATCCTGCTCTTTTGCTCACGCTGATCGTTGGCTGCAAAGAAAAAACTTCATTGCCAAACCAAGGCAATTCAGTTTTTGCCAAGGGCGCTGATGTAGGATGGCTCACTCAGATGGAGGCCGCAGGAATAAAATTTTATAATCGTGCAGGTGAAGAGCAAGACTGCATGCAAATCCTTAAAGACCTAGGAATGAATTCCATCCGTTTGCGCGTGTGGGTTCATCCTACCGATGGTTGGAATAATACAAAAGATGTTGTGGCTAAAGCCAAGCGCGCAAAAAACCTTGGAATGCAAATCATGATCGATTTTCATTACAGCGACAATTGGGCCGACCCCGGAAAACAATATAAACCTGCTGCCTGGGTTTCATTAAGCTTTGATTCATTGGTAAAAACTGTGCACACCTACACCAAAGGGGTAATGGATACATTAATCCAAAACGACATCACACCCACATGGGTACAGGTAGGTAATGAAACGCGCGATGGAATGCTTTGGGAAGATGGAAGGGCATCCAAAAGCATGAGCAATTTTTCAAAATTGATAAATGCAGGTTACGCAGCCATAAAAGAGGCGAGTCCATCAAGCCTCGTCATTGTGCACATTGATAATGGCTATGACAACAATCTCTATCATTGGGTTTTTGATGGACTAAAAGAAAATCAAACTAACTTCGATATCATCGGAATGTCATTGTATCCCTCCTACGCGCCTGATGGAGTGAATGGTTGGTCGAATGTGAATTATAAATGTTTGCTCAATATGAATGATATGGTTGCCCGTTATCACAAGCCTGTAATGATAGTTGAAGTGGGCATGCCTTACGACAAACCTGATTTGGCTAAATCATTTTTAGCAGACATCATCACACGCACAAAATCAGTAGATCAGAACATGGGCCTTGGCGTTTTTTACTGGGAGCCCGAGAGCTACAACAATTGGCAAGGCTACACCCTTGGCTCTTTTGATAACACCGGCAAACCAACAACAGCTCTCGATGCCTTCGCTAATTGATTCTTTTGTTTGCCGCTGTGAGTTCTATCAAATAACTTGCACCTCTAAAATTTAAATAACCATGTATTCGATTTTACTTCAAGGGCAGCAAAATAACTGGAGCTTCCCATTAATGATGGTGTTGATGTTCGGCATTCTGTATTTTTTCATGATTCGGCCGCAACAGAAAAAAGCAAAAGATCAAAAGAAATTTACTGAGGAGATAAAAAAGGGAGATTATGTTGTAACCATTGGTGGCGTGCATGGTCGCATTGCTGAAATGGAAGACGACACAATCATTGTTGAGGTTGAGCGCGGAGCTCGTATCCGTTTCTCTAAGTCGGCCGTATCGATGGAATCAACAAAAGCTGCTGCAAAGAAAGCCGCTTCTTAATAAACTGTTCACACCGTGGTGTGAGTCAAGGATGAGCACATGAAAGTCGTCCGGATTATATTTAACGTTTTGCGGTTTGACAGAGCCAATTGGAAGGCCGTGAGTTTGTGTATTCTGGCCGCGATTGTGTTCTGGCTCTTCAACGCATTCAACAAAAATTATTCGGCCAACATCAAGTTTCCCATCAAATTTGAATTTGATGGCGAGAAATATATTCCTGCCGATCATTTACCTCAAAATGTAAATGTGAATGTAAATGGCATTGGATGGGAAATTTTCTGGAACCACATTGGCTGGAAAACACCTCAAATTATTTTACCTCTTGAGCAACCAGCGGATATTAAAAAAATTGTTGCCAGCACTTTAGTTCCGGTAGTAGCCTCTCAAATCGGAAACCTAAAAGTCAACTTCATAGTAACAGATACACTGCGCATAAAAATTGACCGAAAGATTTCGAAGCGTTTCAAGTTGTATGCGGATGTTTCTAATATAGAATTCAATGATGGATTCGGCCGAGTGAGTCCAGTTGTTATTCTGCCAGATTCAGTTCTGCTGGAAGGGCCTGAAAGCCACGTACGAAATATTAAAGACTCCATTGTTTTAAGCGTGAGTGCCAACAACGTAAATGAAAATTTCCGTTATGAAGCTGACATCCTTTTTGAAGGAAGTGAATTTGTGAAAAGAGATCCGTCCATTGCGCAAGTGATGTTCGATGTAGGAACGGTACAAGTCATTTCAAAAAAAATGCGTGTTGGAGCTGAGAAAAATTTATTGACTTCCCTTCCCGATAGTTTAACTGTAAAATTTCAAGTGCCTAGCAAGCGGGTGGAAGAATTTGAATCGCACTTCAAGGAAATTCAATTGAAGGTTATCCAAATAAAAACAGATGGCAGCAAAACGCTAACATCAAAAATTTTGAATTTGCCTTCGTACGCGGAGTTAGTTGATATAGACTCGGTCAGAAAAGTGGGCAAACCTAATTTATAATGCGTTTTCAAAAATGAAATCGCTGCGCATTGGCATTACCGGTGGAATTGGTTCAGGCAAAAGCCTCGTGTGCAAAATATTTTCTTTGCTTGGTGCACCTATTTACGATGCTGATTCCCGAGCCAAGAAGTTAATGACCGAAGACCAAGTGTTGGTAAAAAGCATTAAAGAGAAATTTGGGAGTCAATCGTACCTTGAAGATGGCTCGTTAAACCGAGCTTATCTTTCAGACACCGTTTTTAACAACTCTGAACAACTTCAAATTTTAAATGGCCTCGTTCATCCACGCGTAGCTATTGACGGAGAAAATTGGTTTCTTCAAAATCAAACGGCTCGCTATGCCATCAAAGAAGCCGCACTACTTTTTGAATCCGGTGCTTATAAAGCCCTCGATAAAATTATTGTGGTAACTGCTCCTGAAGATTTGCGTATCCAACGAGTATTGAACCGAGACCACGAACGGACGCGGGCAGCCGTGGAAAAAATTATTCATAATCAGATTTCTGAAACAGAAAAAATCAGTAGAGCCGACTTTGTTATAATTAATGACGAACAGCAGTTGGTAATACCGCAAGTACTCAAATTACATGAACGGTTTGTTTCCGCTCTTGAAATTTGAAATTCGTTAACACTTATGTGTTAGTTTTAAATTTTGGTTTTTAGGTAACATCATGCAAAAAAAGATTTTTATTCTGATTTCTGTTCTCGCTCTTTTATTTGCTTCGTGCAAGAATAAAAAAGTAGCGACAACCGCACACAAATCCGGCCCTACAATTGCCGAAGGTTTTATAGTTGAGCCACATATTGAAAGTGAAAACGTTGAGGTGCCAGGCTCACTGCTTCCTTTTGAGGAGACTCAGATACGACCGGAAGTCTCTGGGCGGATTGTTACGCTCAACATCCAAGAAGGCTCGATGGTAAAGCAAGGGTCATTGCTCGTAAAATTATTTGACCAAGATTTACAAGCTCAGCTCAGGAAATTACAGGTACAACTCGATATTTCCATTCGTACGGCCGAACGACAAAAAGATTTATTGGCCATCAATGGCATCAGCCAACAAGATTATGACTTAAGTGCGTTGGCCGTTGATAATTTGAAGGCTGATATAGAGACAACCAAAATTGCGATTTCTAAGACTGAAATAAGAGCCCCTTATGATGGCAAACTTGGCCTGCGCAATGTTAGTCTCGGTGCGTACGTTTCTCCTTCGGATATTGTCACCAGCATTCGTCAATTAAATAATTTAAAATTGGAATTCTCCATTCCTGAAAAATATGCCAAAGAGATTAGTATTGGATATAAAGTTAAATTCAGATTGGATGGTGGTGAAAAAGACCATGAAGCAATAGTAATTGCAACCGAAGGAAGTGTGGACCAAGTTACGCGCACGTTAAAAATCAGAGCCATTGTAAAAGAAAATCATCGCGAACTTGTACCTGGGTTTTTTGCAAAAGTGGATCTTCAGTTGGGCAACGTTACCAATGCATTGATGGTACCCACCCAAGCCGTGATTCCATTGGCGCGAACCAAACAAATTATTTTATTGAGAAAAGATAGCGCCCAGTTTGTCAATGTGGTTACCGGCATACGCGATTCTACTTATGTCCAAATTGTAAATGGCATAAGAGCAGGAGATACAATTGTTACAACGGGTCTAATGTCCATTCGTCCGAAAGGAAAAATAAAAATCAACGTGTTTAACCGTTACGGAAAAAAACTTTAGATATGAACATATCCGAATTGAGTTTGAGGCGACCGGTGCTGTCTTTCGTGATGAGCATCGTTCTGGTGTTGTTTGGTTTGGTCGGATTCAAATTTTTAGGGGTACGCGATTATCCAGCGATTGATCCGCCTAACATCAACGTATTTACAACGTACTCTGGCGCCAATGCCGATATTATTGAATCGCAAATTACCGAGCCTCTAGAAAAATCGATCAACGGAATTGCAGGCATAAGAAATATTTCTTCGACCTCAAGTATCGGCACAAGTCGCATTAATGTTGAGTTTGAATTAGGCGTTGACCTTGAAGCAGCCGCCAATGATGTGCGCGACAAAGTTTCGCAGGCTCGATCTTCGTTGCCGCTCGATTTGACATTACCTCCGGTAGTTTCAAAAGCCGATGCCAATTCAGATGCCATCATCAGTATGACCGTGCAGAGCAACACCAAAAATCCGCTGCAACTAACTGAATATGCCACCAATGTTTTGGTTGAACGATTACAGACCATTCAAGGCGTAAGTGGTATTCAAATTTGGGGAGAGAAAAAATTTGCTATGCGTATTTGGCTTGATCCATCAAAACTAAGTGCATACAATCTTACTGCACTCGATGTACAAAATGCACTCAATCGCGAAAATGTTGAATTGCCTTCAGGAAAGATTGCAGGCAACTCTACTGAGCTGACTGTTCGAACTTTCGGAAGGCTTTATACCGAAGAAGATTTTAATAACGTGATCGTGAAAGCTTCTACAACCGGAGATGTTCGTTTGAAAGATGTGGGGCAAGCGATGCTAGGCCCAGAGAATGAAGAATCAATTTTGAAAGACCGTGGCATCCCAATGGTGGGCTTAGCGTTGATTCCCCTGCCGGGAGCCAATTATGTTTCCATTGCCGATGAATTTTACAGGCGGATGGATCAGTTGAAAAAAGAGGTGCCCAGCGACATCAAATTAAATATTGCACTTGATCAAACCATTTTCATCAAGCGGGCAATATCTGAAGTACAAGAAACCTTGGCCATTTCCTTCTTGCTTGTTGTCTTGATCATTTATCTCTTCTTTCGCGATTTTCTAATTGCCATCCGTCCACTCATCGATATTCCGGTTTCATTAATCGCCACGTTCTTCATTATGTATTTGTGCGGTTTTTCAATCAACGTGCTTACCATGCTCGGTATCGTTTTAGCCACGGGGCTTGTGGTTGACGATGGAATTGTAGTGACCGAAAATATTTATAAAAAACTAGAAGGTGGAATGAATAAATACCGTGCTGCCAAAGAAGGATCAAAAGAAATTTTCTTCGCGGTAATTTCTACTTCCATCACACTTGCTGTGGTTTTTTTACCAATTGTTTTTCTGCAAGGATTTGTCGGTCGCTTGTTTCGTGAATTTGGAATTGTGGTGGCAGGCGCAGTGTTGATCTCCGCATTTGTTTCACTTACGCTTACGCCAGTATTGAGCGTAAAACTAACACGGCAAAATCATGAGCATTCTCGATTTTATAAATTCACTGAACCATTTTTTATTGGCATGGAGAATGGCTACAGAAAGTTCTTAGCCAAGTTCATGAATGTGCGGTGGGTTGCATTCATCATTATTAAAGCTTGTATTGTTTCTGTTGTGTTGATCTTTTTGAATATACAATCTGAGCTTGCGCCCATGGAAGACCGCAACCAATTCAGACTAAGTATATCTGCCCCCGAAGGGACTTCTTACGATTACATGGATGCTTATGTTGATAAGCTCGTTGCCTTTGCTGAAGACTCCATCCCTGAATCGCAAATCATTCTAACGGTAACTGCACCCGGCTTTAGTGGTGCGGGCTCTGTTAATACCGCTTTCATGCGCACCACATTGGTTGACCCAAAAGATCGCAATCGCTCGCAACAACAAATTGTGGATATGGTCTCCAGAAATCTTCCACGCTTCCCGCAAGGCAAAGCTTTTCCAATTCAAGAGCAGACAATTGCTGTAAATAGACGTGGTGGGTTGCCTGTTCAATTTGTAATTCAAAACAACAACTTCGAAAAACTTCAGGAGGTGCTTCCAAAAATTTTGGAGCAAGCAAATTCAAATCCTGTTTTACAAGGCGTAGATGTCGACTTGAAATTTAACAAACCCGAGTTGCGCGTGAAAATCAATCGACTAAAAGCAACTCAATTGGGAATCAGCGTTCAAGACATTTCACAGACACTTCAGCTGGCCTATAGCAATTTGCGCTTCGGCTATTTTACAAGAGAAGGGAAACAATATCAAGTGGTTGGTCAAGTGACAAGAATTGATCGCGATGATCCAGAAGATTTGAAAAAATTGTATGTGCGCACAACTTCAAACCAGCTGATTTCAATCGACAATGTTGTGACAATTGAAGAGTCCGCCACGCCTCCAGCTCTTTATCATTTTAATCGTTATAAGTCAGCTACGATTTCTGCTGGCTTGGCTCCCGGCAAAACTGTGGGCGATGGAATTGCAGCAATGGAAAAAATAGTTAAGCCATTGTTGGACGAGTCATTTGCCACTTCACTTGCCGGAACTTCACGCGACTTTGCTGAGAGTTCTAGTAATACCTCATTCGCTTTCATTCTGGCATTAGCTCTTATCTATTTGGTCTTGGCTGCGCAATTTGAAAGCTTCATCGATCCACTTACAATTATGGTGACTGTTCCATTGGCAATAAGTGGAGCATTCATATCCCTCTGGATTTTTGGTCAAACGTTCAATATTTTTTCTCAGATCGGAATGATCATGCTGATTGGTTTAGTAACCAAAAATGGAATTTTGATTGTGGAATTTGCGAATCAAAAAAGAGAAGAAGGACTGAATAAAATGGAAGCTGTGCTTGAAGCTGCTCGTCTCCGTCTTCGTCCTATTTTAATGACAAGCCTCGCTATGGCGTTGGGTTCATTACCAATCGCGTTATCCCTAGGCGATGCGAGTACAAGCCGTATTCCATTAGGAATTGTGATTGTTGGCGGAATCCTGTTTTCATTAATACTTACCTTATTCGTTATCCCGGCTATGTATTCCTATTTATCAAGAGTCAGAAAGCATATTGATAAAGAATTGGAAGAAACGACCCCGCTGCCACCACAAAAGGAATTGATTTTTGAACACTAAATCGGTTAAAAATTTTCTATAAAAGTCAATAAGAAACCATGTATAAGTATTTAGTTGCATCTCTACTTTTTATAACATTCTCCGCGAAGAGTCAAGAGCTACTAACCTTAGAGGATGTTGTCAAAATTACTATTGAAAACAACTTTGATGTTGAGATCGCTAAGAACAATATTCAGGTAGCTAAAAATAATAACAACATTGGTTTGATTGGAGGTGGCCAATCAACCGGAGGTACAGTATCAGGTGGTACTACAGGTATGCTTCCACAAGTTTCTCTCGCAGCAGGCAGCCCTCAAAATCCATTGGGTTTTGGAAGGACAACCAGTACACTTAAATACGATCCCTCCTCCAAAATCACACCCGTTACTGGTCAAACTTTGAATTCACTTAGTTATTCACCTTCTCTTGTAGTCACATGGTATTTTTTTGATGGCATGAAGATGTTTGCCACAAAAAAGAAATTAAATCGGGCCGAAGAATTAAGTGATCTGCAATATCGGCTGACCGTTGAAAATACGCTGCTAACAGCGCTGACAACTTACTATCAAATGATTAGTATAAAACAATTTATTAAGTCATTAAACACTTCTTTATTGTTGGGTCAGGATCAAAAAAAGTTAGCCGAAGAAAAATTAAAGGCGGGCGTTGGTTCGGCAGTAGATGTGCTACAAACACAAATCGATTACAACAACATTCTTGTGCAAATCACTCAACAAGAAAATCTTTTGAATGAACAACGAGTCAATTTGAACCTAGTTTTGAAACGACCACAAGATGTTGAGTTCAGTGTTCCTGATACCATCATCATCAAAACTGAACCGGAATACACCAGTGCTTTAGAAAACACCGATAGAAATAATAGTTCTATTTTAATTGGAAGAAAGACACTTGACATAGACCAATTGGCACTCAAAGAATTCAAAGCGAATGCTTGGCCTAAAATTGGTCTCACTGGAAATTACACCTATCAATATATTTCCAATGACGTTGGTGTGCTAAGGCTTAATCAAAATTACGGATATAACGGGGGATTTATTTTTTCTTGGACAATACTCAATAACCTCACGACACGCACTGCGATTAGAAATCAAAAATTGTTGCAATCTTCAGATAACCTGCGCCTGCAAGCGTCTGAAATGCAAGAGAAATCAAATTTGTACAAAGCGTATTTGAGTTTTAGAAATAATTTGAAAATAATTGAACTCGCAAGAGAAAACGTAAAGCTCTCCAATCAAAGTTTGTATATCGCTGCTCAGCGATTTAAACAAGGCCTTTCGAATTATATAGAATATCGAACCGTTAAACTAGCCTACGAAACTGCAGAATATCAGTTATCTCAAGCAGCTTATAACACCAAGCTAAGCGAACTTAACTTTTTGAAAGCACAAGGTTTACTTGTTCACTGATTCGGTCTAACTACTCTGTAGGTTGAGTGATTTGCTGGTCAGGCGTCATCACCCAAAAATTATTGTAACCTTCACCTACTTGAATGTTGAGTAAGCCGTTGGCGAGCATTTCGAGAATAGCAAGGAAATTAAAAATCAACGCAATGCGTGTGGGCGCTTTTTCAAAAAGTTCGGTAAAAGCAACGCGTGGTCTTGAAGTAACTTCTCGTATAATAAATTCTTTTTGGCCTTCTATTGTATAAGGATATTGAATCACTTGATGAACCGGCCTATTCTTTTCTTCTTCTTGACGCTTTAATACTTTTTCAAAAACAGTTAAGAGTTTAAACATGTCAACATCTTGCAATTCGGCTTCAACATTTGTGCTTTCAGCTAATTGACGAAGTTCTTTCATTAAGTTCCCTCGTTTCTCTTTCATCAGCTCTGTCTCTTCCATTTTATGGAATTGATCTACCACCGACTTATACTTTTTGTACTCCATCAAATGCTTGACGAGTTCTTCGCGAGGATCGATTTCGTTGCCTTGCTCATCCAATTGCGGACGAGGGAGTAACATTTTCGATTTTATACGCATCAACGTTGCGGCCACCAAAATGAATTCACTGGCTACTTCAATATTGAGCGTTTCTAATCGATGAAGGTATTCTAAAAAATCGCCTGTGATTTTGGAAATCGGAATATCGTTTATGTCCAATTCATCGCGTTCTATGAAAAATAAAAGCAAATCAAACGGGCCTTCAAACAGCGGCAGCCTTACTTCAAAATTCTCCTGTGTCATAAAATTATTGAGGCACAAAAGTATTTAAAATCCGAACAAAATGTGGGTAAAATGAATTAAGTAAATTTGCGAGTCAATACTTAATCGATTGCCCTAAAAAACTTAGATTTATACATCTTTAATTAAAGGAATGCTGATTACACCCGGCAAATTATTAGCTCAGATTAACAGTCCGGCCAATTTAAAGAAACTGGATCAGGCTCAGTTAGTTCAGCTATGCGATGAATTACGCCATTTCATCATTGACAATGTTTCTGTTTATGGTGGCCATTTTGGTGCCAGCCTTGGCGTTGTAGAGCTAACCGTTGCATTGCATTATGTATTTAATGCGCCTTATGATCAGTTGGTCTGGGATGTCGGCCATCAAGCCTACGGGCATAAAATTCTGACTGGGCGAAGAGATGTCTTTCACTCGAACCGGGTTTACAAAGGAATTTCAGGGTTTCCGAAAAGGAAGGAAAGTGAATACGATGCGTTTGGCGTTGGGCATTCGTCAACCTCAGTTTCGGCCGCTCTTGGTATGGCCTTCGCTTCAAAAACATTAGGCATTCAAGACAAGCAACATGTAGCAATCATTGGCGATGGGGCGCTAACGGGAGGAATGGCATTCGAGGGATTGAATCATGCAGGCGTTTCTGATACAAACCTTCTGGTGATTTTGAATGACAACTGCATGTCGATTGACCCCAATGTTGGGGCATTAAAAGATTATCTCACTGACATCACTACCTCTAAAACTTATAACAGGTTTAAAGACGATGTATGGAATCTATTGGGCAAACTTTCTTCGTTCGGAAAAAATGCGCAAGAGATAGTTTCGAAAATTGAAACCGGAATAAAATCTACTTTACTTAGTCAAAGTAATTTATTTGAATCGCTTCATCTGCGTTACTTCGGCCCCGTTGATGGGCACGATGTAGATCACTTGGTCGCTGTTCTTAATGATCTGAAAAAAATTAAAGGGCCAAAAATTCTTCATTGCGTTACCGTGAAAGGAAAAGGGTATGGCCCTGCTGAAAAAGGCAATGCTACAACATGGCACTCACCCGGCACCTTCGATAAAATCACCGGGGAAATTCACAAGAAAGTTTATGCTGTTCCGCAAGCTCCAAAGTATCAAGATGTTTTTGGACACACGTTGGTAGAACTCGCAAAAGCGAACGAAAAGATAATGGGTATTACTCCTGCCATGCCATCGGGTTCATCTATGAACATCATGATGAAGGAAATGCCTGACCGTGCGATTGACGTTGGTATTGCCGAACAACATGCGGTAACCTTTTCTGCTGGTTTGGCAACCCAAGGGCTAATTCCCTTTTGCAATATCTACAGCTCATTTATGCAACGCGCCTATGATCAAGTGGTGCATGATGTTTGCATCCAAAATCTGCCTGTAAATTTTTGCCTTGACCGTGCAGGTTTTGCCGGTTCTGACGGCCCCACACATCATGGCGCTTATGACTTGGCCTATTTCAGGTGCCTTCCTAACATAATTGTTGCTGCTCCGATGAATGAGCAAGAACTGAGAAACTTGATGTTCACTGCACAATTGCCACGAAATGAAAAAGCGTTTTCAATTCGTTACCCAAGGGGACAGGGGGTGATGCCAAATTGGAGAACTCCTTTTGAAAAAATTGAAATTGGAACGGGGAGAAAAATAAAAGAGGGCGATGAGCTTGCTATACTAACTCTCGGACACATAGGCAACTATGCCATCGAAGTATGTAACCGATTAGAAAAAAATGGTGTGAACATAGCGCATTATGATATGCGCTTTGTAAAACCGCTGGATGAAAAATTGCTGCACGAAATTTTCACCAAATTTAAAAAAGTGATTACCGTTGAAGATGGGTGCGTTCAAGGAGGATTCGGCAGTGCTGTGGTTGAATTTATGGTAGACAACAACTATTCCTCTGAGATAAAACGATTGGGCATGCCCGATCACGTGATTGAGCATGGTGAGCAAATTGAACTTCATCGTGAATGCGGGTTTGACCCTGACGGAATTGAGCAAACCGTTTTGTCCATGCTTGAGCTGGTAAAAGTGTAGTTCAGTGTTTCCAGTTTCATTTAAAAAATCAGGCACGGGCTATCCAATAATTTTGATTCACGGGTTTTGCGAATCCCAAGAAATCTGGGATGAATTTGCCAAAGAGCTTTCTAAAGGGTTTACGGTATATGCCATCGATCTACCCGGGTTTGGAAAGAGCCCTATGATCAACGCGCCATTTTCTATTAGCGATATTGCCGAAGTTATTTGGAATTGGATTTCCTCAGAAAATATTCAAAAACCAATTTTGGTGGGCCATTCTTTAGGGGGTTATGTCACTTTAGCTATGTGCGCTAACCATCCTAAAGATTTCAGGGCATTCTCGTTGTTTCATTCAACAGCATTTGCTGATTCGGATGAACGCAAGAAAAACAGAGATCGGGTAGTTGAATTTGTGAAGGCATATGGAAAAGACACCTTTATTGACACCTATGTTCCTGGACTATTTTTTGATAAAGCTCACAAAGCAATACCGGTGGTTGATGCCATTGCCCGGAAAACCCCACTTGAAACGCTTGTTAATTATTCAATCGCAATGCGCGACCGCCCCTCTTCGCTTCAGGTGATCAAAGATTTTAATTCGCCAATCTTGATTTTAGGTGGAGAAAATGATGGACTAATTCATAAGGAACCCCTTATTGAAATGGGTAACCTCTCTGACTTGGTTGAGGTAAAGATTATTAAGGGTGCCGCTCACATGGGTATGTTTGAAAATCCGGAGGCTTGCCTCAAGGCTATTCGCGATTTTGCTGATTCTATATTAAATCACGCTTAAAAAGAGCCTGTTAGGTTAAACCCATCTGAATATAGGCTCGGATTTATCCCCCATCCTGATTATATTTGAGAATTCGGATGAAAAAAATAAACATCTTTTTCTCTATATTTGATGCCTCTATACTAAACCAGAAAATCTAAAACCACCATGATGAACATTTCCTGGAACGTCTTAACAATGAATCTTGGGATGTTGGCTCTACAAGTCG